>CAYGTG010000251.1:0-9154 GCA_964352485.1 uncultured Nannocystaceae bacterium
GGTGTCGCCGCCCCACACGAGGTCGAAGGCCATGAACGCCACGCGCTCGACCGAAGCCTTCTCGTCTCCAGCCAGCGAACTCGCGAGGTCACCGTGCCTGGACCGGCCTTCCTTGCGGGCCGCGAACAACTCGCCCGCGATCACGGTCGTGCCTTGGGTCTGGGGGAGCAGCTTCCGAGCCTCCTCGAGGACGGGGATGTTGCCGCTCAGGACGCGTCCAGCGGGGTTGGCGAGAAAGACGTCGCCGTCCTCGAAGACGAGGCACCACTGCTCGCCGTCGACCTTTGGGGAGACGAGGTAAGGGCCCGGAGGTAGCCGCCCTTCGAGCTCGTCCGGGACGAGTGCGGTGTAGCGGCTGGCGATGCCTCGCTTGTAGCGACGAATGGCGTTCGCGAGCTCGAGATGGGTGACGGATCCGGCGGGGGAGTGTTGCCCCTTGCCGCACGGTCGTGCGCTTTCGGTGCTGAAGCTGGGCATGGGCTACTGCGCCTTGTCGGCCTCGGCAGCAGCCGGGCGCTTGAGTTCGAGGTGGCTGAGATGAAGCAGCAAGGCGAATCTGTCGGAGTCGACGCGGCCTTCGAGAAAGGCTCGATACGGGGAGCCGTTCTCCTGCAGCACCAGCGGCTCTTTGCCGCTCGCGCCACCCCCGAGGAGGACCACTTCATCCGAACTTGCGAGCTCCTTCGCCATGGCGGCCAGGAAGTCGAAGCTGAGGCCGTCCACGTGGGACAGGGCGATGGTGCGCGTGAAGGCGAACCTGCGCACGGCGTCGCGCTTCTTCATCGTCTTTCCGGTCCAGCGTACCGGGAGCTCGGTGTTGACGTTGGCGTGCTGGTCCTGCGGAGCCCGACGCTCACGCTCGCTTCCGTCGGGGTTGAGGATGACCTCGACGGTGTTGGGGATCGCGTGCATGACGTCGCCCTTGGCGGTCAGGAACACCCGCGCCGAGGGCACGAACTGTCGGCCGACGACCTCGAGGTCGACCTCAGGATCGCCAGCGACGAGGTGGTCGCCGTAGTCTGCGCCGAGCTTCGCCTCGAGCTCGTCGTGCATGGTGGTGGGGGTCGCGGCCAGGTAGCGTCGGAACTCGACGTCTTGGCCCGGCAGCCCGAGCTTTGGACCCGCAGGAGCCTTGGCCGAGGCGAAGGTGACGGTGGCATCGCGGCCGCCAGCGTTGGCGATATGAATTTGTCGCATGGTCTCGGTGGCCTCCTAGAACATCTCGAAGTCGAGCTCGTCGCTGTCGTCGTCGTCGTCGTCCTCGGGGAGGACGGGTTGGTCGAGGGTGCACCACGGGGTCTCAAACCGGTCGCCGAGCAGCGCGAACGTCCCTTGGTCGTTGGCCACCAGGAACGCAGTCTCGACGTGATAGTCGGCGCGCATGTTGAAGGCGAACTGGAACACGCTTCCTGCGTCGAGCCGGGCCTGCAGCGCGGCGTCGACCTCGTCCGCATCGAGCATGTAGACGGTGGTGACCACAGCGTCGAGCAGGGCGTCGGGATCGACCTCGGACAACGCTTGCGGCGCGCCGAGGGTTGATGGATGTTTCTCGACCGGGGTGCCGTCGGCATCCAGTCCGACCAGCTCACTGGTCTGCACCCATCGTCCCGTCGGGTCGAAGTAGCCCTGGCCGGTCATTCCGGAGGTCACCAGCATCGAGCCGTCGTCGGTCAACGTGGCCCGCTTGCACGGGTCGCCGTCCGAATCGAGCGGGATTCGCTTTCGCGTCGCGTACAGCTTCTTCCGGTCCAGCCGGGAGAACCCAAAGCTGGACGTGTTTCCATCGAGGGTGACGACGATCGTCCTGGCCATCAGTCCCTAGACCTTAGCAAGGGTTTCGCCCGCGCGAGTTTCGCGCTGTGTTCGAACGACACCCTGGCGGTGGGTCCCGTCGTCACTGCCGGTTCGTCGGGCCTCGGCGACGGTGATGACACGTTGACGTCGGGCTGGCCCCGCAAGCGGGCGGAACAAGGGCTTGGCACGTCGGTTGCTTCGCTGGGGGCCGATGCCGTCGTTGGACACAATCATGGGCGTGCTGCTGGGCACGGCGCTGGGAGATGCGATCGGGCTCCCGCACGAAGGGCTGGGACCGGCTCGCATTGCGCGGAGGCTCGGGGCGAGTGGAATCGATCATCGCATGATGTTTCGCCGCGGGTTGCTGAGTGACGACACGGAGCACACCTGCATGGTGGCCCGCGCGTTGGCCGAGTCCGACGGCGAAGTCGAACGGTTCCGAACCTCGCTGGCGAGACAGCTCCGACGCTGGATGCTCTCCGTCCCGCCCGGCGTTGGCCTTGCGACCGCTCGCGGCACGCTGCGGCTTCTGCTCGGCGTCTCGCCGCGGCGCAGTGGGGTCTTCTCCGCTGGCAACGGTCCGGCGATGCGCTCGGCGCTGCTTGGCGTGTGCGCCCGAGACGATGCGCACCTGGTCGACCTCGTCGGTGCCTCGACGTGCATGACGCACACCGACCCGCGCGCGTTCGATGGCGCGGTGTTCGTCGCCCGGGTCGCTCGACAGGAGGCGCAGGGGCGTCCCGACCCCTCGGTCATCGACGAGATTCGGGACGCGGCGTTCCGCGCTCGGGTCGCGCAGGCCTGGAGGAGCGAGGTCGACCTCGAGACGTTTCGAGCCGCCGCGGGGTTCGAGCGCGGAGTCTCGGGATTCGTCGTCCACACCGTTCCGGCGGTTGTTCACTGCGTGCGCCGCCATGAGGACGCCCGGGGGGCGATCGAAGCCGCTGTGCGACTCGGCGGAGACACCGATACAACCGCAGCGATCGTTGGCGCGATCGTGGGGGCTCGGCAGGGCGCAGCCGCGTTGCCCTCGGCGTGGGTCGACGGGCTCCGAGACTGGCCGCTGAGCGTGCCCGAGCTGCGCCGCATCGGTCGGTCGCTCGCCGATGGCACGCCCCCGCCTCGCCAGCGTTGGCTGGCTGCGATCCCGCGCAACTTCGCGTTCACGCTGTTGCTGTTGGGCCACGTGGCGCTGCGCGCGTTGGGTCGATGAGCACGCGTAGCCGGCGCGTCATTCTCCTTCTTCACAACGGTAGATGATGTCGTCGAACAGGAGGTCGCAGGCGGCGATGGGCGCTCGGGGATCCCTGCCTTGGCGACCGCCGTCGACCCAAGCTTCGACGTCCTGCACGCTCGGGCACGCCTCATCGGGTGCGGCTGCCAGGCACTCGTTCACCAGCGCAACCTCGTCGGGCGTGAGCTCCTGACAACCGAAGCCCCGCTCGAGGTCCTCTTGAGTGTCCTCGATGCACTCGGCCTGCGAATACGAGCGAGCTTCGACCGTGCACGTGGGCTCGCAGTCGACCTCGCCCGCCGCGCACGGCGTACAGGAGGCTGAGATGTAGCCACACTCGGCAGCCTTTTCGCAGCTGACGTCCGTGACGGTCTGCGCCGCTTCCTGGGGGGTCGCGTCATCGATCGTGGGTGCGTCCGCCGCTGCGCCGCACGCCGAGGCAAGCCAAAGAACCACCGCGAGACAAGTTCGTGACGTCATCGCTCGGGTTGTGCCCCTCGCACCCAGAACGATCACGTGGGGGATCGTGAGGTTCACCGCGTTCCTCAGCGTGGGACCGTGCGGTCGCCATTTTTTCGGTGTTCGGGGTGCTCGGCCCACCATCCGCCGGGCCCTCGATAGGGACGCAGGCCGGACGCTACCGAGACACCCGCTCCGGTGAGCACGACGATCTGAGCGCAGCGGTCCAACTCCAGCTGCATCGCAGAAGTCTACCCGCCTTCAACGGGTGCGCACCCGGATGAGAAGCGGTGCGGAGTCCCTGTCGGGCTCTGTTACCCTCCGCGGTCCCATGATCACGGTCGACAACATCGCACTGAGCCACGGCTCACAGCTCATCTTCACGGGTGCGTCGATGAACCTCTACGGTGGGGAGAAGGTCGGCCTGGTGGGTCCCAACGGGGCGGGCAAGTCGACGATCTTTCGCATGATCGTCGGAGAGGAGCAGCCGGACGAGGGACGCGTCGCAGTGGACCGCGGTGTGACGATTGGCTACTTCGACCAGGACGTCGGGGAGATGTCCGGGCGGTCGGTGCTCGACGAGGTGATGGCCGGCGCCGGGGAGGTTTCGACCCTGGCGGTCGAAGTTCGCGAACTCGAGGCTGCGATGGCCGATCCGCAGCGTGCGGATGAGCTCGAGCAGATCATCGAGCGCTACGGGGAAGTTCAGTCCCGGTACGCCGAGCTCGGAGGGTTCGAACTCGAGCCTCGGGCCCAGGAGATCCTCGCTGGCCTCGGCTTTGCGCCGGCGGTCATCGACGACGATGTCGCCAAGCTTTCCGGAGGGTGGAAGATGCGGGTGGCCCTTGCGCGCATTCTGCTCATGCAACCGGACGTACTGCTGTTGGATGAGCCCACCAACCACCTCGACATCGAGTCGATCCTCTGGCTCGAAAAGTGGCTGATGGAGTTCCGCGGCGCGGTCATGATGACCTCGCACGACAAGGAACTTCTCAACCGACTCGTCACCAAGACCGTCGAGATCGACAGTGGAGACCTCGTCACCCACGGGGGCAACTACGACTTCTACGAGCAGCAGCGCGCCATGATGTCTGCGCAGCACGAGGCGCACTACGCCCGCCAGCAGGCCATGCTCGCCAAGGAACGAGAGTTCATCGCTCGGTTCAAAGCTCGGGCAAGCCACGCTGCGCAGGTTCAGTCTCGCGTGAAGAAGGTCGAGAAGATCGACAAGGTGGCGCCACCGAGAAGGCGTGAGGTCGTCGAGTTCGACTTCGCCAAACCTCCGCGCTCGGGGGAGGACGTTGCGGTGCTCGAAGGCGTGCGCAAGGCGTACGGTGACCACGTCGTTCACGACGGAGTCGATCTCACCATTCGCAGGCTGGAGCGTTGGTGTGTCATGGGCATCAACGGCGCGGGCAAGTCCACGTTGCTCAAACTCATCGCAGGGCAGAGCCAGCCTGATGCAGGCAACGTTCGCGTGGGGCCTAGCGTGAAGATGGGCTACTTCGCCCAGCACTCGATGGAGGTGCTCGACCCCGAGGCGACGGTCATTGGCCAGCTGGAGGCCTCGTTTCCTCGAGCGTCGCAGGGCTCGTTGCGCAACGTCCTGGGTGCGTTTGGGTTTCGTGGTGACGATGCGGAAAAATACGTCCGGGTGCTGTCCGGAGGCGAGAAGGTTCGGCTCGTGTTGGCGAGCATGCTCTACGACCCGCCCAACTTCTTGGTCTTGGACGAGCCGACCAACCACCTCGACCTCGACACCAAGGACATGTTGGTCAAGGCGCTCGCGGATTACTCGGGGACGATGCTGTTCGTCTCGCACGACCGCCGCTTCCTGGCCGAGGTCTCGAATCGGGTCCTGGAGCTCGGCTCCGAAGAGGGTCCGAAGGTCTACGGGGGCGGCTACGCGGAGTACGTGGAGAGCACGCAGTGCGAGGCTCCGGGGATGCGGGGCTGAAGGACGCATCTGCCAAGATCACCGACTCACGCCGTGTGGGGTCGTGTCGGCGTTGCACAGGGAACTCTGAGCCGCCGGCGCATCTGCTACGATGGGAATGCTCGTGCGGAGACCATGGCTCATTGCGGTGTTGCTGACGCTGTCGGCCTGCAGGGACGAGGCGTTCTTTTGCACCGACGACGACCAGTGCATGCAGGACGGGGCGGCGGGCATCTGTCAGCCCAACGATCTGTGCAGCTTTCCCAGCGAGGACTGCGCTTCGGGGCAGGCGTACGGCAAGTTTTCCGGCACGTTTGCGGGGCGGTGCGTTGGGGCGGACGGGGCCTCGGGCAGCACGGCAGCGGACTCGGGCACCGAAGCAATCCCCACCGAGCCGTCCTCTGAAGAAAGCTCCACGACGAGCACCACGGGGTCGGTCACCGCTGCGACGACGACGGTGGGTGTGACCACCGATGCGGCCGAGAGCTCGAGCTCTTCGACCGGATCGTCGACTGGTTCGGACACTGGGCTTCCTCAAAACGGGAGCGTGTGCCAGACCAACGAGGACTGCGCCTCCGGGGCCTGCTACGCGTCGATCCTCGGCTCCGTATGCGGGGAGTGCTTGTCCGACGACGACTGCGAGTATGGCTGCACGCCACCGTACCCGCTGGATCCGAGCCAGCAGTGGGCGCTGTGCAATGACGGCGAGCTCGGGGACTCCTGCGAGAGCTCTGCGGCCTGCGTGTCCGCGGAGCTCCAGTGCGTGTCGTTTGCGAACGTTGCGGGGGTGCTGTCGATCTCGACCTGCAGCGAGTGCGCCACGAGTGACGACTGCCCCGGGTCGATGGTGTGCAACGAGTTCTTCAACGCCGGCGAGTTCCGCGGCGGCTTCGCGTGCGTCAATCCAGGCTCGGAGTTCGACGGGTCGTTTTGCACCGTCGGCGCGATCGGGGAGGCGGCATGCATCAGCCACTGCGCGGCGGGCAACTACATGGGCCTGTTCAACTTCGGCGTGTGCAGCGAGTGCGGTTCGGATGCGGATTGCGACGCCGGGATGACGTGTCAGCCGCCCGAGCTGGATCTCGACGCGGGGACGTCCACGACCGCCACATGCCAGTGAGCGTGTTCCGCAGCGCGGTAAGAATCGGGCGCGCCTGAAACGGCCTTCACGGGTGGGAGATCAGCCCCCGGTCGCGGTCGCGGTCGCGGTCGCTCGCCCGTCGAAGAAACGTCGCACCATCTTCAGAAGCTCCGAGTTGCGGGCAGGCTTGCAGAGGTGGCCGTCCGCGCCGCACGTCTGTGCCAGAGATTTGAGCTCGGGCTCGGGCAACCCGCTGTGAAACACGACGGGCACCGGGAGCGTCCCGAAACGGCCGGCCAATGCGTGCAGCGCCGCCAGTGCACCATCCCCGCTGAGTCCCGGCATGTTCACGTCGAGCAGCAGGAGGTCTGGGTGATGCTGACGGACGACGCCACTGAGGCCGAAGCCGGAGTCGTGTGTCACCACCCGATACCCGCTCCCCTCGAGCACCCGCGAGAGCGCTCGCAGAACGAGAGGGTCGTCATCAACAATCAAGATCGTCGGCATCGCATCGCACGTCGGCGGCCAAGCTGGGCGCCCAGGGTGTTGATGTAACGCGCGCCAGCGACGCGGCAACCGCGTACGTGGCCCTGGTCCGTATCGGGTCGGCCCGAATATCGTCAGATCGTTTGGTGCGCCGGAATCTCCGCGCACAGAGTCCGCAACCACACCGCGCTGTTCTGAGTACAGCTCGGGAGACCTCATCATTCGGCAGGCACCAACCCGACCGGGACTTTTCGGCTGGAGTCAGGCGGTTCGGGTTGCGCCACCCCGCCTGCCGAGCGTCCGCGACGAGACGATCATCGTGGACAGCCCACCCTGTAGGCGGTCTGTTCAGCCGCTCTCATCGCAGGCCGCGCCGGCGCTGGCTGCTGCGTCGCTTCACCGATACGATGCGCGACGATGTCCGGCCATCTCGACACGATCAAGCGCGTCCTCGACGGCAACTATGCCAACGCCACAGAGGCCGAGAAGCGGACCGCCATCAAAGAACTCGTGCAGGTTTGCAGCGTCGCGGCGGGTGCACTCACGGTTCAGCCGGTTCCATTTCTCGACACGGCGCTCATCGCCCCCGTACAGATCGCCATGGTCCAGGGGGTCGGAAAGATCCACGGATATGAGCTGAACCGGAAGTCGATTCTGGAAATGCTGAGCACCTTTGGCGCCAGCATCGTCGCCCAGAACGTGATCATGGCCGCCGCGAAGTTCATTCCGTTCTTCGGATGGGTGGTCACCATTTCGATGGCCTACGCCCTCACGTGGGCGATCGGTGAGGCGTCGAACCGCTACTTCGCCAGCGGCCGCACGCTCGGCGAGGATGAGCTCAAGACCATCTTCAAAGAGGTCTACAAGGAGAAGAAGGAGGAAAAGGCCGCGCAGCACAAGGGCAACCAGACGCTCAAGGAGAAGCTCGAGCAGCTCAAGGAAGCGAAGCGCGATGGCCTGCTCAACGACGAGGAGTTCGAGGCGAAGAAGGCCGCAATCCTGGCGGACTTCTAGCGAGCGGGACGCACTGTGTCCGGCGATCCTTGGCGCCGGCCCGTCTCGTTTGCGGTACCGCGACGTGATATTCGCCTGCGTGGTGCCTCCCGCCGCCCAGCGGGCGCGTCCGCGGAGGCCGAGTCGCCATGAGCCCAACAAGAATCATTCGTGAAGAGTCGGCCGGGGGCTGGATCGATTTCGAGCTGGACGAGATCATCGCCGAGAAGCGGACGCGCTATCAAGATCTGGTCATCGCCGAGACCGCGGCCTACGGGCGGGCGTTGTTCTTGGATGGAATGATCCAGTCGGCGGTCAGCGACGAGATGCTCTATCACGAGCCGCTCATCCACCCCGCGCTGGTGGTGCACGGAAGCCCTCGTCGTGTGTTGGTCGGTGGGGCAGGGGAGGGGGCGACGCTGCGCGAGATTTTGCGCCATCGCAGTGTCGAGCAGGTTGTCGGATTCGATCTGGACGGCGACGTCATCGAGGCGTGTCGGGCCCACCTGGGTCCATGGCATCAAGGGGCGTTCGACGATCCTCGGGTCGAGATTCGGCTTCAAGACATCCGCGAAGGCCTTGCCGCGGAAGCGCCCAGCAGCTTTGACGCTGCCGTTCTCGACCTCACCGAGCCGGTGACCGGAGGACCCTCGGTGGGGGTGTTGACCGTGGAGTTCTTCGAAGAGATCGCCCGGGTCCTGACCGACGATGGGATCGTTGTGCTTCAGGCGGGCGAGCTGAGCCTGACCGACCCTGCTGGAATCTGCTCCACTCGCTCCACCCTGGCCGAGGTCTTTGGATGGGTGCAGCTGGTCTACACCTTTGTGCCGTCGTTCCAGGCGATGTGGGGCTTCCTGATCGCGTCTCCCCGCGCTCACGACCTCGAGCCGCCAGACCTCGAGGCGCGCATCGAGGGTCTCCAGGGGCTGCGGGTCTACGACGCGCAGCGGCATCGCTCGATGCTCAATCCGCCTCGGCTGCTGCGAGATGCGTTTGAGCAGGAGGGCCGGGTCGTGCGTTCTTGAGGACCATCAACCCTGCCACCGAGCGGTGATGAGGTCGTAGCCCTCACCGGATTCGGTCTACCCAGGCGCGGACTCTCCATCTCGAGCCGCCGCGCCGCGTCTCACGAAGGGCCTGCTAGTCCTCAATCAAGCGCTCTTTTTTGATA
>CAYGTG010000252.1:0-9140 GCA_964352485.1 uncultured Nannocystaceae bacterium
ACCGTCCACTGTCCATCGTCGATTGTGCCGTACTCGGATAGGATGCTGGAGGGGATGTTGGCGACACGTGCCAACGGATAGGAGCCCACCCTCGCGTGCTCGATGGCGTCCTTGCGTACGTCGGTGGCGATCACGCTGAGCCGCGTCGATGATCCCGCGGCCTCAAGTTCGCGGTGCAGGAATGCAGCGACCGAGTACGCCTCCTCACCGGTGGAACATCCTGCGCACCAGACCGCCAGCGAGCGTTGCTCACACACCGCGGGAACAACCCAACGACGCAGGTCGTCGAACAGCACTTCGTTGCGAAAGAAGTCGGTGGTCCCGATGAGCATGCGCGAGGCAAGAGCGTCGAGTTCGCCTGCATCGCGAAGGACTCGCTCAACGTACGCTTCGAGCCCCTCGACCCCCACTGCCCGGGCCCGCTGCATGACTCGGCGATAGAGCGTCGCGGTCCGATACGCGTACAGGTCGATGCCCATCGCTCTTCGCAGGCGCTCGAGCAGGACCCAAAACGCTGGGGCGAGGGGAGCCTCGAGACGCTCAGGGTCGCCGGTGTCGCGCACCTCTGCCGAGAGCCCGTCGCGGATCCAGCCCCCGATCTCTTCGCACGAGCCGACGCCGCTGGCCCCCACCTCGCCCAGCACGCCGATCAGCATGTCGTCGATGGGCGCGGTGCTGGGGGACTGGCAGTAGAGCTCGCCGCCCGCGTCGAGAATGGCTTGTGCGCCGGCCTGGACGGGTGCGCTGCCGCCGGCAAGAACGACCGCCGTCGCCTTGGCGCCCCACGAGCGCGCCGCGCTGTGGAGGACCGCATCGAGAGCCGAAACACCGGCCGCACGCGGCGTGGCGATCACGGAGGTCGATCCGACGCTCAGCTGCATCCGAGGCGCGGCGAGATAGACCGTGCCCGCTTCGAGTGTTGCCTCCGACTCCACGACCGCAAGCCGACGCGTCGTTCGCAGTTCGAGCGTCTCGCGGAGCATCGAAGGACCGTCGCTTGCCTTGATCGCGACGACGAATGCGTGGGGCGACGGCGTGCCCACCGACTCCAACACCTGGACGACCGCGTCGTACCCGCCCGCCGACGCGACGAGCACGAACACGCGCTCGACCGCAGCCAGAGGGACCGAAACATCCACCCCAAAAGCCTATGCTTCTCTGCCCTCAACCTCCACCGCGAGTCGACGATGAAGGTCTTCATGGGGCGTCGATACAGAACCGTGTTCACGCTGCTCGCAGCGTGTTTCACAGGCTGTGCGGCGACTGGGACGACCCCGGCCGGCACCGCGGTGGTCCCCACTGGCCCATCATGGTCCGGTTCCACCCTCGAGACACGAGTTGGCGCGGTCGAGTTTCTGACCGCCGCCTATGGGGCGCAGGCCACCGCTCCGCTGATGCGCTTGCGGGCCGAAGCCGCGCCGCACTCGGTCGAAACCGACGGCTTTCGCATCATGACCCACCTCGTCACGCAGGCGGACTACCAGGCGTTCGCGACCGCGACGGGTTCTCCCGAGCCGTGGATCGACGCGGCCCGCTGGGCAGAACAGGACACCGGTTTCCCCTACGCCACGGCGCAGCGATTCATGTGGGTTGAGGGAAAGCCGGCCCCCTCACGGCTCCGCCACCCGGTCGTGTTGGTCGATCACCGCGATGCCGAGCGCTACTGCAGCTGGTGGGGGGGGCGTCACGGTGGCGTGGGGGAACTGCCGAGCGAGGCCCAATGGAATCGGGCCGCCGGCGGAGACGACGGGACAGCCTTTCCCTGGGGGGACGAGCACGATCCCACTCGCGCCAACACCTGGGAGACCGGGGTCGGCGACACCACCCCGGTGGGGGCGGCACCGCGGGCCGCGAGCGCGTTTGGGGTCCACGACATGGCGGGAAATGTCTTCGAATGGACCCGCACCTCCGCGGGCGAGGGCACCTCGATTCTCAAGGGTGGAAGCTGGAGCACGAGCCTCGCTGCGGCCCGAACTGCCGTCCGCAAGCCCGCGCGTGATGACATACGCCACATCACGATCGGCTTCCGATGCGTCTTTACGCCCCAAACGGACGCTTGAACCTAGGAAATGTGCGATCAACGGCCGTGGAAGAAAATCTCCGACCTGGTAGCTTCGTCCAAGTTTGACGATGCGCCCGCTCTACCCCGCCCTCCTCGCGTCGCTCCTTGCCCTCAGCCCCCTGGCGTGCAAGCGCAGCGGTGGTGGTGCCGCGAAGGCGCCGACCGACAGCACGACCGCGCGGCCCGATGCGCCCGCGATGCCGAAGCCACTCGCGCTTCCGGCCAAGCCCGACGGTCTGGTCCACGTTGCAGCGCCCAAGGATCTCCTCGAGGAAGCGCTGAGCTACGCGCCGGGCAGCATGACCGCTCGCGCAGCCGTGGCCCAGGCGCTCAAGAAGAGCGGACTCGGCTTCGAGTCGCAGGTGTTTCAGCACGTCGGCATGGGCCGAGCCTGGAACATGGCCATCGTCAAAGGCCAGACCATCGTCCACGTCCCTGTCATCAAGGGACATGAAGCGCAGCTCTCGGCCATGCTGGCGAAGCTCCCGCCCGAAGGTGAGTTCGGCGCCGTACGGCTACAACGGGCCGAAGGGGAGCAAGGACCCAAGCTCGCATTCTTCGACAAGCAGAACAACATGCTGACGCTTGCCGGCGACCTGCGTGGCATCGCGACCGGCCCCGACCTCGGCCGCACCTACGGCAAGCAGGGCGTCAGTATCACCGTGACCGCAGAACAGGCGGCACGGTACGGCGCCAAACTCGGGGCTCGCCGCGCCACGGCCACCGGGTCGGGTACGGACGACCTGCGAATCGAGCTCGAGGGCGCCCCCGCGCTCCCAGCCAGCCTGCGCATCTCCGAAGGCGCGCTCACGGGCCTGCTCGAGAGCGAGCAGATCGCGCTGGGAGGCAGCACCAAGTACGTCGACTACAAAAAGGACGTCGACCGGATCATGGCGCAGGGTCGCCGCCAGGTGTCTTCGCTTCCCGGCATGGCTCAAGGCAACGCCAAGGAGCTCCTCGGACGGGCCGGAGGCCTCATGAGGACTTGGAACGGGCGCACCATGGTCGGTGTCGGGCCGGCCAACCACGTCCTTCTGGGCTTCGGCACCGACGACGCGACCAAGATGAACAACTCTTCGCTGCACCTGATTCGCGGGGTGCAGTCGAACATCAAGACCATCAAGTCGCTCAAGAAGTTCGGCGTCAACATTCCCAACGTCCCGTCGGTCAGCTTCTCCCCCAACAAGACCAAGGTCGCCGGCCAGTCCATCCACGTCGTTGCGCTGGAAAACGCCAGGAAGTACGTGCCCTCGGAGTACCACCAGCTGCTCACCTCGAACGACCGCCTGCGGATTTCGATGGTCTTCCCCAAGCGCGCCGGCGCCGGCATGGTGGTCATCGGTCCCAACTCGGAGGCCGTTCTCTCTCGGTGGGTTCAAGACACCCAAGGCGCCACGCCAGGCGGCAAGAGTGAAGGCCACCTCGCTTCGGCCACGGTCGCGGTTGGGGCCAAGGCCCTCGGGCAGCTGGCTTCGCCTGAGTTTGTCCCCGCGACGTTGATGGGCCTGAGCGCCAATCGAGCCCCGACCAAGATCGTCGTCAAGCGGCAGGACCAGAACTACGTCATCAAGCTCAAGCGCGAGAATCCCGCGGGCGGAAAGCCAAAAACGTCGGCACCGTAGCGGTGCGCGACCGGAACGGGACCCACCGACCTGTTCCGGGCCGCGCCGACGACTGGCCAGGGCGGCCCGGGAGCACTACGAGACGTACAGCCGTGAGCGTCCCGAAGATCACCCCTGAGTCGACTCCGCGCTCTTACCCCACGGCCCCGCACCTGTCCGCGGTGCAGGCAAAGTACGACCTGTGCATCGTCGGTCTCGAACCGTACGGCATCCGGCTCGCGGCACGTGGCGTGAGCGCGGAGATGAGCGTGGCCTGCAGTGACACCCGACCGGAGTCGATCGTGAGATTCAACCGTGCCGATGTCGGACGCGACGCGCGGCTGGTCGACACCATCGAGGATGGGCTGGCAGAGCAAACCGTGCGCGCATTCGTCGGTGCGGCCCGAGCGAAGGCGTTCGTGATCGGCGTCCTTCCCGTCTTGCAGCCCGATGGGTACGTCGACTCCACGCCGATCGAGGACGCCATCGATGCCGTCGTCGACGTTGCCGAGCCTGGCAACCTCATCGTGCTCGACGCCCCGGCGGCGCCCGGGACCACCCGTGGCCTCCTCGCCGAGAAGCTCCGAGCGGTCGGACTGCATCCGGGTGAGGACGTGTTCGTCGCGACCGTGTGGGTCAGCAACGGCCGCTGCTTTGTCGGTGGTGTCACGCCGCACTGCACAGAGCGCGCGGCCGAGCTGTATGGCTCGCTCTACGAGCTCCCGGTCCAAACCGCGACCGCCGAAGCCTGCGAGCTGGTCCGCCTGGCCCGACGTACCCACGAAGAGATGAACGCCGCATTTGCCAACGAGCTCTGCGCGGTCACCAAGCACCTGGGACTCGATGTGTGGAGCGTGCTCTCCCTCGCGCGGTCCGCCGGCTCGACCACGCTGGCGGCCCCGTCACCGGGACCCGGGTCGGCACATGCTCGGTTCGAGCCGCGACTGTTCGCAGCGGCATGTGAACACGACACTCCTCTGACTCGCGCAGCGATCTCTCAGGGAGAGCTCCAGCCTGCGCGTATTGCCGCGGAGGTCCGCAGCGCCGCGCGACGCTTCGTCTCACCCACGATCGCGTGCCTGGGCTTGGGCTCGGGATTTGACGGAGCTCTCGCACACAGCCCCGCGATGCGCGTTGCGTCCCTGATCGACCGCGGACAACTCGGCCAGCTGCTCGTCGTCGATCCGGGTTTGAACGTATCGCCCGTTTCGGGTGCCCGCCTCGTCGGCCTGACCGAGGCCCTCAAGCAGGCGGATATCGTGGTGGTTCTCAGCGATGAGCCATCCTTTGCCGCGGCCCCCCGCGAGCTCTACGCGCGACCGTCGGTCATCGATACGCTCGGTGTTCTGACCCGAGCGCCGAGCTGAGTCCAACGGCTCGACTTCGTGATAGCGTTCGGCCTTCCCGTGAAACGCATCCCAAGCATCGCGACGGCCATGACCCCGTTTCCCTACTCGATCGCGTCGGACGCAAGCGTCCCGATGGCCATCGAGATGATGAAGAACCACGGGATCAATCACCTGCCCGTGATGCGCGGCACCGAGCTCATCGGCCTGCTGTGGAATCGTGACATTCGCGTCGCCCAGGCCCTCAGTGCCGCGAACCACACCCTGACCGTCGAACAGCTGTGCAGCCCCGAGCCCTACATCGTGGAGCTCTCGGAGCGACTCGACCTGGTCGTTCTCCAGATGGCAGAGCGTCGCGCCGGCGCGGCGATGGTGACCCGGCAGGGCAAGCTCGCCGGCATTCTCACCACGACCGACGTCTGCCGACTGCTTGGAGAGACCCTTCGCGACGGGGCAGAGCTGCCCGACGACGACGGTGACGTCGCTTGACCTCATCCTGACGCTCGGCGGCCCGCTCGCGCTGATCTTGGCCGTAGGCATCGGCTTGTGGGCAGCCTCTCGTCCGGCGGGATGGGTTCGTTCGGCCGCCGCCCTGACGGGGCTCGCCGCCATTCCCGTGGCCGTCTACGGACTCGGCATTCGGTACCGAGCACCGCCTCCACCAGAGCACCGGGTCCTCTCGCCCGGAATCGAGTACGAACGCCTCGTCGTCGATGGGCCCGCCGTGGTGCACATCGTGCGCATCGACCTGGCACGCCCCGATCTCATCCCGGTGGCCACCGCCCCGGCGCAAGGCGAGGCGGTCCCGGCGCAACGAGTGCTGGACTTCGCCATCGAGCAGGAGGCCGACGTCGCGATCAACACCGCGTTCTTTCGCCCGTTTCACTCCTCGTCTCCGTTCGATTACTACCCCCGCACGGGCGATCCCACCGAGCCCTTTGGCATCACCATGACCGACGGGATCGAATTCGGCGCCAACCGATTTCACCGCGGCACGGTGTACTTCTCCGAGAACGAGGCCTCCCTGGATCGGATGCCAGAGGCCCGGTGGGCGGTCTCCGGACGCACCACGTTGGTGCGCGACGGACAGCCCGTCCCCGGGAACGAAACCGTGATCGCCCCCCGCTCAGCCATCGGATCCGATGGAGCGCGGCTCTGGTTTGTCGCCGTCGATGGGCGCCAGCCGGGCTACAGCGAAGGCATGACCCTCGGAGCCCTCGGGCGACTGCTGGCGGTCATGGGGATCGAGTGGGCTGTCGAAATGGATGGCGGCGGCTCGAGCACCCTCGCCGACACCACAGGCTCGAGCCCGCGCACGCTCAACTGTCCGATTCATACCCGGATGCCCTGCCGCGACCGGCCGGTCGCCGCTCAGGTCGGAGTCAAGCGCATCGGCTCATGATCCGGCGACCGATCGTCGATTACACCAGCATCGAGTAACCCAACGCAAGAGAGCCCAGACATCGAAATGCCCGGGCTCCTCGCGCGGCTACGACGGTTTGTCGCTCACTCGTCGCTGGTGCCGCGGTAGTGGGCTTCGTAGTGCTCGCGAAGCTGGGAGTAGTGCTTGTGCAACGCTCCGTCGTTCTCCATCGCGTGCTTGGCAAAGTACTGGCCCCACCAGGCGCCGGCCATGCCCCAGTCGGCGGGGGTCATGCCGAACCCGGCGAGAACCTCGGCGGCATCTTGTCCCTGCTCATAAGCGACCGACTGCGCAACCTCGATCTCCACCCACTGCTCGATCGCGATCGGAGGATCACCTTCGGGGTCGCCCCCGGTCGCCATCGCCTCGGCGCCCGCTTGGCCTTCGGCGGCAAATTGCCCCGCGCCCCCCCCAGCGAACGCTTTGCCGTACTCGGTCGCGATCGTCGCAGTGGTGTCGCGAGCCATTCGGTCGTTCCACTCAACGCTGACCGCCTGCCATGTGGACTCGTCGATGCCGAGCTCGGCCACGATCCCAGCGGCGTCGCCACCTTGCGCGACGTGAGCCTGGGCCACGGCCCACTGCTGCAGGGTGATGCCGTGCACCGGCTCGAAGTCGCTGGAGAGTTCGCCTTCGATGCGGGCTTGCTGCTCCTCGCGAGTCTGGTCGTTGGTCGCGTCGATCTTCAGCTGCATGATTCCGTCAAGACCACCGTATCGGCCGTCGGCGTCATCGGACATGAAGTAGCGCTCCATCGTCGAGGTGACTTGATAGAAGTGCTGCTCGTCGCGGATGCCGTACTGGGCAAGCGCCGCTCGACGCTCATCGTCGTCTTCCCAGGCAGCGCTGATGACCAACTCGGCGCGGAAGAAGGCCTTGAGGTCGGTGTACGGATCGAACGTCGCGAAATCGTCGACTTCCTCGAGGTCGTAGTCACGCTCGAAGTCGTCGTCGGTATCGACATCGACATCTTCATCTTCATCTTCATCTTCGGCGGCCGCCATGTCTTCGACAGACACATCCGGCATCTCGGGCATCTCGGGCACCGGGTCCGCCATCATTGCGGTGACGTCCTCCATCACGAGTTCTTCGCCCAGTGGCTCGAGCTCGGGCGTCTGCGCGGCGATGTGCGCGGCGACGTTCGCCGGGTCGTAGTCCTCGGGGACGTACGCCGCGGTGCGATCGATTGGGCTCTCGGCAAACTCGTCTGCGTCGCCAGACCCTTCGAGGGTCGTGCCGAGCTCCTCGTAGTCCGAAGCCAGGTGCTCCAACGGCGTCGCGGCGGACTCCTCCTCGGAGACATCGAGCTCCGCATCAGGCTGGAGTTCTTCGTACTCGTCGTAGACGGGTTGCGCTTCTTCGTAGCCTTCGGCGTACGCGGGTTGCTCTTCGTGGACCGGCTGCTCTTCTTCATACGCCTCGGCGTACTCGGGCGCGGCCGCAACGCCGCCTGGCAGCGGCGGCGGCAAACCGGGCTTGTTGCCTGCGCGCCAATCAGAGATGTGCTGACAGAGGGTGTCGTAGTCGATCATCAGACGTTTTGCGGCGCGTCTGCGCCAGCGAACTGCATGGTATCGAGCTGTCGCGCGTCGCGAAACACCTACACTCCCGCACCCGCTCGCCTGCACAGCGGGCCGGCTGCGGTACCGTGGTGGCATGCTGGTGACAGCACTGGGCGTGGGGCTGAGCCTCCTGGCACCGAGCCTCGACGCCGCCTCCACGCGTATCCGCTACACGATGCAGGGTGGCGAGATCTTGAGCGATCTCGCGGAACAGTACGGGACCGCCGAAGAGGACCTGCTCCGAGACAACCCCGGAAAACTGGAGCGTGGCCGGGTTCTGACCCTTGAGGCGACTCGCCTCCCGCCCCCGCGGCAACGGCTCAAGGTCAGGACGGGCGAAGGAGACGACTGGGCCGCGATTGCCGATCGGTACGGCGTCAGATCCCGCGACCTCCGGGCTTGGAACCCCAAGGCCTCCCGGCGCAAGCGGCTTCGCTCAGGGACGAGCCTGGTGATGTGGTTGCCATCCGGAGCCGCGTACTACCCCCTGCCCGACGACGCGACCGGCTTCCCCGAAGTTCCCAAGCCATCTCTCGGCGAGTCCGTTGGACGACCCGACCGCGGTCGACTGGTCGATGGCGTCGCCCTGCCGGCCGGCCCCTATGTCATCCGCTTCGACTGGCAAAAGTTCGGCTCGGCGTTGACGGTCTGGAATCTCGCGCGGGTCCTCCGGGCGTTTCGCGACGAAACAGGCTTCGAGGGCGAGCTGTTCGTGGGCGCGATGAGCCGACGCAGCGGTCGACGACTGAGGCCTCACCGCTCGCACCAAAGCGGCCGTGACGTCGACGTGAGGCTGCCCGCCATGCCGCATGCCAAAGGCTTCAAGCTGGAGGTCGACGAGGTCGACTGGCACGCGAGCTGGGCACTGGTCGACGCGTTTGTCCGCACGGGCGACGTGCAGGTGATCTTTTTGGAGCGAAAGCTGCGTCGCCGACTCAAGCGGGCCGGCTTGGCCTTCGGCGCCAGCGACGAACGCATCGCCCGCGTGATGGGCTCCGTGCGCCACTCCCCCGGTCACACGGCCCACGTGCACGTGCGATTCGAGTGCGCTGCGTCCGAGTCCAAGTGCCGAGACTGAGTCCGTGACCCGCTGCTAGTACCGCAGATCTTAAGTCCGTTCCGGGTTTCGGCAGAGGGATTCGCAGC
>CAYGTG010000253.1:0-9133 GCA_964352485.1 uncultured Nannocystaceae bacterium
GTCGCCAGGTGTCTTGAGTTCCAGTCTCGCGGACCGGCGCGCCGGCGCGAAGCGTGAGGACGGTCGCCAGCGCAGCATCCGGGTCACCGCGCCGCGTGTCTCGTCGAACCACCGGATGCAGATCGTTGGAGTGAACCCAGGCCGTATTGCCCCAGCCGTAGGATCTCCGGGGGCTGCGGGTGCACGCATCTGGCGTGGGCTCGACGTTGCGGACACGGAGCCACGGGCCCTGCGTCTCGACCACCTCGAACCGCCAAAACTGCCACGCCTGCTGTGGGCTGGGCTTGGAGGTGAAGGGCGTCGGTCGCTTGGGCGGCGTGAGATGCAGGGGAGTCCCAACCGCCACCGCGATGTGCTCACCAACCCGGACCGTTGGGGCCAGCTCGGACGAGGGCGGCTGCTCTGCGTCGGGCCTGCCGGTCTGCGCCCCGATGGGTCCCACAGCGGGGGCATCGTTCGGGATGCTGCACCCGCTGATGGCCCCCGACACAAGCGCGGTCAGCCAGACCAGAACGACATTCTTCATGATCCCTTGCTCCTCATACCGGTCCCGCGGTTCCGTCATTGTGGCCCGGCGGTCTCGACATGAGACGAGTTGCGGAGCGCGGCTCGGCTGAGGTTACCCCATGAGGCCGAGCGCGAGACCGCTGCACCTGAGCCTCCGGGAGGCGTGCAAGCTTCGTGATGCTCCTGTTGAAGTCCTGCACTGCTCGGCGAATCGGTTGCGTCCTCGATCGAGGACGGCCTGGACACTGGACACTGGACAAGATGGCGCGGGACGCCCGGACGGTGTTGCTCGCGATTGCGGCGCTCAACTCCGGTGGGGCTGGGTTGCTATGGATCGCCGGCGGTGCGAGAACGCTTCGACGAAGTCGTTCTCGAAGATCGGCGAGAGACGAAACGTTTCGCATCGCACACGATGCGGATCGAAAGACAGGTCCTGGACCTATCACGCCGACGAGCACGCCCTATCCCTGCCGGTCGGTCAACAGCAGGGAGATGTTCGCAAAGTAGTGGGTGCTGGTGCTCGAGTTCCGCCACGCCTGGAGCCGGTTCTCCGCCACCTGGTAGTGCACGTTGCGGTCACCGGTGGTGCTGCTGTAGCGCCGGGCCCACTGGGGGCTGCTTCCGTTGCTGTTGAGGCGCATCCACGCGGTGTGGCCCTGATAGGTGGCCCGCAGCGCGCCCTGAGGAAAGATGTCGAGCACGAGCGGCTGCCCATCGTCGTCGCTGACTTCGTAGCGCCCGGGCGCGTACCCGGTGCGGGGGATCGTCACCGTGTTTTCGGTGTTGGTGTCGACGGTGCCCGTCGGCGCTTGCGGACCGACGTCCCAGGTGTAGTTTGCGCGATACTGCGTGTTCCAGTTCGAGCTGGTGGCTGTGGTGAATCGAATGTTCCGCTGCAGGGGCGTGCCGTCGAACGTTTCGAGTTCGTGGCTGACGCGCTCATCCATCGAGAGCCGCTCGACGGTGTCGCCCAGCTCGGGAAGCTCGGCCCACATCACGTCCGCGCGCACGCCCTCTTCCCACAGCTCCACCAGGTAGACCCCGGCCGCGAGCGAGCGCGGGTCGGCGCTGAGAACCTGGTCACGCTCTTCGAGCGTCTCGATGACCAACAGCTGTTGGCCCTCTTCGAGGGTTGGCCACGCAACCGTGTCGCGCTCGATGTCGATGCTGACCCGGTAGGACTCCGAGTGGCTGTTCCGCCGAACCGAGGCCTGCCGGACTTCGCTCAACGTGGTGTTGGTGCTTCGGGAGATCGTCACCGCTCCGTGGGCGACGTCCTCGATCGTTTCGCCGGGGGTTGGCACGGCGGTGACCGCCGACAGCAGGGACTCTCCACGCGCGATGAACTCGTCGCGGGCGGTCTCTAGGTCTGCGATCTCGGCCGGGGTGAACGCTCCAGGGCTGGCAAGCGCGCCGTCGATGTCGCCAAGCGCGACGGTGTTGTCGTCGCCGTCGTCGTCGAACGCCAACTGCATGCGCCGCAGCGCGTCCCGAACACCGCTGGAGAACTCGGCGAGCTCCATCCAGTCCGGGAGCTGAAGCTCGCCCGGCTCAACCGTGCGGTCCTCGAGCTCAAGTGGATCGATCGCGTCGAAGCCGAACGTCTCAATGGGGGTATCAGGAATTTCGAGCACCGGCCAAAGCGTGGGCAGAGCCTCTTGCTCCTCGGGGAACATCAGGTCGAAGTAGGGAGACTCTTCCATGCGGACGAGCTCTTCGACATCGAGTCGGCCATCGGCAGGCAGCGCGTCGATGATGCCGTCGGCCCGGTAGGCGACCTCGAGCCGGGTGCCCGACAGCGCCCCGACCTGGGCAAGGGCGTCGATGGAACGGTCGTGCAGGTAGGTCGCGTCTTCGTCCGCAAAGTCGGAGGGGATGTCCGCTCCGGTCAGGGTCACGATCGCATCCGCCTTGCCGCCCACTTTGGGCGGTGCCATCCACGGCTCCGATGCGCTCGCCTCGGTCTCGCAGGCGCCCAGGGCGAGAAGGAGCAGGACGGCATGACGGCGGGTGACGTTCATGGCCCCTCGGTTAGCACCGAGGACGCTCCCGGACAACGCGGTGTTTTCGAGATTTCTTCAGTTTTTTCAGACGCTTCCCGATCTGGGAGGCCACTGTTGTGGTTCGGGGTTACGGATTGGAACCTTGGGCTCAAAACCGGAGCGTGAAGCCGAGACCCAGTGCCAGTTCCGGGCGTCGCGAGGTCACTCCGAATACCGACATCCAGAGCATCAGGGCACGGTACCGATGCGCGCCGCGCAGCATAGGGAAGCCTCTGGACGCAGCCCCCGGTCCTGGTCCCTGCTCGGGTGAGGTCGTCGATCCGTTGCAGGGGCCGCACAGCGCGACAACGCCAGCGAGGCTGAGGCGGTCCCGGTCCGGCCCCACCCGGGGATGCGGCCTGGAGGCAGTCAAGCGTCGCTGGCTTCGCCGATCACAAACGCCGACCTGGGAACTTCCGCGTAGTTCGGGTGTCCCACCGAGCATGCGCCGGTGCTCGCTCATGCTCTTCGTCGCTGGTTGCCATGCATCCCCGGCGGTGTCCGTCCCCTCGCCGGCCGGTCCGGTCGCGCCCCTGGTCGATGCACCCATGCCGAGCCGCAGCGCCGTGGCGCTCGATGATGTCACGGCGGTCTCCGTGGGCTCGAGTCACGCGTGTGCGCTGCGCTCGAACGGCTCGATTTGGTGCTGGGGCAGCAACTCGTCGGGCGAGCTCGGACGCGATGATGTCGAGTACGCCATGCTTGCCCGACCGGTCGCCGGCCTCCCGCCAGCGATACAGGTGGTTGCGGAAGGTTACCGCACCTGCGCCATCGACCGCGGCGGGGACGTGTGGTGCTGGGGGTCCAACTTCTACGGGCAGGCTGACGCGGATCGAAGGCGGACGCACGTACCGCCGTGGGTCTCGATCGCGTTTTGCGGAGGCAGCACCAGCGACCGCGATACCGACAACATGCGCTTCTCGCCGCAACGGGTCGCCGGCGTGGAAGGGGCGACCGCACTTGCGCTGGGCATGGATCACACCTGCGCGTCGACGGCCGAAGGTGTGCTCTGCTGGGGGTCGGCTGCGCACGGGGCCATTGGGGAGCAGGCCGACGCGAGCTTTCGACGGGTGCTGACGCCAATGCCCGGACCACCGCGCGCCGTGGTTGCCGGGACGACGCACATCTGCGCGATCGATGGCGACGGGCAGACGTGGTGCTGGGGCGACGAGTCGATCGGTGAGTCCCGTGTCCAGCCTCCGCATCGCGTGGCGGGACTCCCCGAAGGGCAGGACCTGGCGATCCTCGGGGGCCAGACCTGCATGTTGGCCGACGACGACGGCGGTACTCCGTGGTGCTGGGGCGGCGATCCACCGGACGAGCACACCGACCTCGCGGACCCGTGGGAGCGCTACCGGCCTGTGCCGGAGACGGTGAGCCTGCCGGTGCCGTGGGACCGTTTCGTCCACGTCAACGGTTTTCCCTGCATGATCGGAGAGGGGGGCGAGGTCGAGTGCGCGGACCAATACCGCGAATCATCGACGGTCCACGTCGAGGGGATCGGCGCGCCGGTGATCGCACTCGATGGCAGCACGGCTGTGTGTTCGCTTTCGCAGGCGGGCATGGTGCACTGCTTCTCCGCCTATGACGACTCGGTGATGGTGCCCGACTGGGCGGGGGCGTCCGGCCGCGCGATGCCGGTGATGCTCGAGGTGGACCCGATGCGCCGCCGCGAATGAGTTGTGGACACGAGCGGCGGGCTCGCTAGTGTTTGATGGATGTCGAGCCCCGTAACGGTTCTGTTGCGCGACCGAAACCACGCTCTCGTCGAGGCGTGGCGGCGCAGTTTCTCCGATGCTGAGCATGTCGAGGTCTCGCAAGGGGACATCTTCTTCGGCGTGAAAGCGGATGCGATCGTCAGTCCTGCGAACAGCTTCGGGTTCATGGATGGCGGAATCGACCTCGTCTATAGCGAGCGTTTCGGGATGGGCCTCGAAGCCTCACGCCCGGCAGATGCGGGTCGCCTACGATGCTGTCCTTGGCGGGCGGGCTTGGCCAGGCACAGCGGGGATGATCCACGAGACACATGCCGCGATGCTGCAGTAGGTGAAGGAGGCCCGGTGTGTCTTCTCCGGAGCTTGGCCCCCCTTCTTCACATCGTCCGAGCGCGTCACGGCGCACCTGATCTTTGTCGGGACCCGTGGCGGGGGCGACGCACTTTTCGCATCCCAGAGGGAGCAGCCGAGTCGCCGTCCATACGCCGACGCCGGCGCCCAGCAACGCCCGGCTCGCACAGCCACGCGAGGTGAAGCCGAGCACCCCTCTGACCATTCCACCGAATTGGGGACGGCCCCTAGCTGTAGGTCCGCTTTGAGGACCCGCATGATGTGCTGGTTGGGAGCCTCGCCCAAGCCGCCAAGATACCCTCCCGGAATGGAGTCCAGGAAAGACGTGAGCGAACGGGAGGCAAAAACCAAGACCTGCGACGAGTGTAACAGCCTGTACTTCGACGCCTCCTCTCCCATGGAAGCACTGTGCCCCGAGTGCTCCCACTGGCTGTACGGCTACGACCGCTGCGAGCATGAGTTCGAGACCGAGTCACAGTCGAGCCCCGGAGGACGGTGTCGCAAGTGCTTCTGGGACGGAACGGTCACCGCGTTCGTGAGGAACGAGATGGTGAGTTCTGGTACTCCGACCGACGGAGACCGGTGAGCAGACGCGGGTCGTTTGGGACCGCGGATGCCATCGAACCGTAAGCGACCGGTGACCCCGACCGTTCAAGGAGCGCCACGGTGCCACGCCCTCTTTTTTGGGTACCACCAACGCGGAGCTTCTCGATGCCTCGATTCATTGCACCAGTCTCAGTGCTGTTCGTGTTCGCCGCCTGCAGCGCGGCTCGTCCCCTGTACCGCGCCTCCCCGACGCCTGCGCCAGCGGAGGACGCCCCTGCCGCGGGCGGAAAAGGCTTCGTCTCGGCCGACCTCGCCTCCCCGCCGTCTCCGCTGTCGCTGACCGCCTCCGACGGCTCGGGGCTCGAGCTCATCTCGATGAGCGCCGTGGCCGAGCTCGATGACCCGGTCGCGGTCACGCATCTGGAGCTTCGTTTCGACAACCCCAAGGATCAGGTGGTCGAAGGAAAGCTGCAGCTGACCCTCCCGCCAGGGGCTTCGATCACGCACTTCGCCATGAAGATTGGGGATCACTGGCAGGACGCCGCTGTGGTGGAGCGGCAGCAGGGACGGGTGGCCTACGAGGAGTCGCTGCATCGCAAGCGAGACCCGGCGCTGTTGGAAAAGTCCTCGGGCAACCGCTTCGGTGTGCGCGTGTTTCCGATCGCCGCGCGTGGCGAGGTCCACCTGAGACTGAGCTACGCGCAGACATTCTCGGAGCCGTCGCAACCGTATCGCTTGGCCCTGCGCGGCCTGCCCCGGGTGCGCAGTCTCGACGCTCGTGTCGGGGTCCTCGACCCGGCCACGGGCGAGCGAAGCTGGACCCGGAAACAACTCCAGCGGCAGCGGCCGCGAGAAGACGTCGTCGTTCCGCGAGGCTCCGGGGCATCCGCGGCCTGGCGGCACGGAGAGCACCTCCTCGCGCGAGTGGTCGTGCCTGCGACCCACGATGTCCCGGTCCCGAACGGCAGCTACACGGTGTTGTTCGACACGAGCGCGTCCAGAGCCGTGGAGTTTGGCGGCAAGGTCGAGAGCCTCGACGCGCTGCTGGCGGAGCTCGGCAAGCGTGGCTCCGATTCGGCGGAGGTCACGGTCATCCCGTTCGACCAAGCGGTGGGTGCCCCGGTGTACCGCGGTCCGGTCTCGGGCTACGCGGACTCCGGTGCGAGCGCCAAGCTGCGCAGGCGAGGCGCGTTGGGGGCCTCCAACGTTGGCCGCGCGCTCGCGGCTGCGGCGAAGGAAAAACACGAGCGGATCGTGCTCATCACCGACGGCATGCTCACCGCCGGGGTCCGAGATGCGGCCGGGCTCGAGACGAGCCTGCAGAGGGTCGCGCGCTCCGGTGCTCAGCGTGTGGACGTGATCGCCGGGCGGGACCTTCAGGACGATGGCGTGCTCCGCAGCCTCGTGACCACGGCGCTGCCGCAAGACGGGGTGGTCATCGATGCTGCGTCGTCCACCGAGGTTGCGGCGATGCGGCTGCTGCGTCCGACTGCGCCGCCCATGGAGGTTCGAGTCGAGGGCGCAGCTGCGGTGTTCCCCAAGACCCTCGCCGGGGTGCAGGAAGGAGACTCCGTGCTCGTCTACGCGAGCATGAAGTCGCAGCCGAAGTCCGTGGACGTCACGCTGAGCCCGACGGCCTCAGAGCCCATCGAGCAGCGTCTCGAAGTCGCCGCGCGCGAGGACGCTGAGTTTGAACGAGGGTGGCTCCGCGCGCACGTGGAGGACCAGCTCGACGCGCTTGCGGCGGGGGGGCAAGCCGACCGAGGCCAGCTTGCCGCGCTCAGCGTCGAGCACGGAATCCTCAACGAGCTGACGGCGCTCATCGTCCTGGAAACCGACCAGGACTACGCGCGCTTCGGGTTCAAGAAGTCCACGGAGGCCGGGGCCGCCGAACCTTCGAATGGGGCTTCGGTCGAGGCCCGAGTCGCGGTTCCACTCGACAGCTCCGTGGGGCAGTCGTTCTCGATGGATGAGTTCAGGAACATCCCGGTGGGAGACACCGCGGGCCGCGACTTCACCCAGGTCGTCGAGGCCTCAGCAACGGCCAGTCAAGATTCGGCTGGCCTCTCCGTGAGCGGGGCGAGGTCGGCTGAGTCGGTGTCCGTCGTCGACAGGCGCGGCCCTCCTCCGGCTCGGGTTGATGCCACGGTGGGCAAGCTTCGCGGAAAGATCCGGCGCCGGGAGGCAAAGGCCGCGGCCGAGATCGCCCGGGCCGCGGTCGAGCAGTGCTACTTCGAGGCCGTGCATGCCGGGCTGTCTTCAGAGGGCAAGATGACCCTGGAGCTTCAGGTCCCCGGCGGCAGGTTTGCACGCGTCGACCTCCTTCGGGATGGCCTCGGAGCCTCGCAGGAGCTCCGCCAATGCATGGATGAGGGGCTGCGAAACGTGTCGTTTGGCGGCGAGATCGGAACGGCTCGGCTGACCTTCGCCTTCCACCACGGCTGGGTTCCCGAACGCCAGGTGTCGTTTGTCTCCGGGATTCCGAGGGACGTCCAAACCGTCTTCGAAGGGGAGTTCGCAGAGGTCCAGCGGCTGATCGCGGTGAAGGACACTCAGGAAGCCGAGGCCGTTGCCCGTAGGTGGCAGCGAAAGTCTCCCGACGACCTCATGGCGCTGACCGCCCTCGGTCGCGCCGCGGAGGCCGGTGGAAAGCTCCACCTGGCGGCTCGTGCGTACGGATCCATCGCAGAGCTCCATCCCTCGAGCGCCCCGATGCTTCGCTTTGCGGCGGGTCGTCTGCAGGCACTGGGCACCCTCGGACTTCCGCTGGCCACGGACATCCTGCAGGAGGCGCAACGCCAGCGTCCCGATCACCCGAGCAGCCATCGCTCGCTGGCGTGGGCGCACGTGCAGCGCCAGCAGTACGGCAAGGCGTTCCAGGCTTTGATCGAAGGGTACGACCGCGACTATCCCGATGGTCGCTTCGCCTCCGCCAAGGCCGCTCTGGCCGACGAGTTGAGCGTTGTCGGAGCGGCCTGGGTCCGCAGTGAACCCGACCGGCGAGCCGAGGTCCTCGAGTCGCTCGAAGCGCTCGGCCTCGGCCTCGCGACCAAGCCATCGCTCCGGTTCGTCCTGACGTGGGAGACCGACGCGAACGACGTCGACCTGCACATCCGCGATGGGCGAGGCAACGTGGCGTTCTATAGCGCCCCGGAGCTCGCCTCCGGGGGGAACCTGCTCGCCGATGTGACCACCGGTTTTGGCCCCGAGACGTTCGTCATCCAGGGGACGCCGCGGGCGTACCCGTACGACATCTTTGTCCACTACTACGCTCGAGGTCCGATGGGATACGGCATGGGCAACGTGCAGACGGTGTTCCACGATGGCGAGGGAACGCTCGAGATCGACACGCTCCCGTACGTGGTCATGGAAGATCAGGCCAAGCTGGGCGTGGGGTCAGTCGCGGCCCGCTGACGCGCTCGAGGGTAAGCATGCCGCCGGGCACGTCTGGGTCGATGTGGACGTTGTGTGTCTTGTGCGTCAACCGTCGTCGCAACGGGCCACGCTCGGCTGAATCACAACGCGTCCGCGACTGACGACACGCCCGGCGACGAAGATGAGCTGAAACTCGAGCTCGGGGACTCCGCGGAGCTTCAAAACCAGAGCGTGAGGTCGAGACCCAGTGCCAGTTCCGCGCCGCCCAGGCGCGCGAACGCGGTCGAGCCGGTCTCGGTCTGCGCGCTCAGCACGACGCTTCGTCCACCTTGGTCGGGAACCAGGCTGGCATCGAGATCGACCGCCGCCCCCACGCGTCCACGGATCCGCGCGTCTTGTTGTCGGCCGAGTAAAATCCCCGGGGAGAGCCGGACGCCGCCACCGAGTAGTGGTTGACGCGAGACCTGCTCATCCTCGTAGACGAGCGATGCCGCCTCGCCGCTGCGTTGGAGCCACCAAGGCTCGACGGACAATCGGCCGAGCGTGATCAGCTCGAACGACCCTCGTCGCCAGCGATACCCGGCAGCGGCCCCGAAG
>CAYGTG010000254.1:0-9130 GCA_964352485.1 uncultured Nannocystaceae bacterium
GCATGTGCTCGACGATCTCGACGGACGCGTGGGGCTGGTGCTCGACAGTGGTGCGACACATGCTCACTGCGATTGGCGCTCGGCGCCGCGACAGGACGCCCCAGCGCCTCGATCAACGCGCGAGCCACCGGAGGCTGCGGGACGCGAAGCCCAACCGTCTTCAGGCCAGCCGAGACCGCATCGCAGATCCGATCCGAGCGAGGCACGATCACCGTCAGCGGCCCCGGCCAAAACGACAACGCCAACGTCTGCGCGACCTCGGGCCACGCACCCGCCCACGCTCTGGCCATCTGCGCCGACGAAACGTGGGCGATCAGCGGGTTGCTCTGCGGCCGCCCCTTCGCCGCAAAGATCTTGGCAACCGCATCTGCCTGCGTCGCGTCAGCGCCCAGCCCGTAGACCGTCTCCGTCGCAAACGCCACGAGTTCCCCGGAGCGAAGCACACCGGCCGCCTCCTCGATGGAAGCGGCCCGTGGCACCCGAGCGTCGACCGCCAGAACTCGGGTCACCGATTGAGACCGAGCGGCTTGCGCAGCTTGAGGTAGGGCAGGCTGACGCTATAGCCGATGAGGTCCGCGATGCGCTCCTTCGCCGACACCGAGCTGCCATCGTCTCCCTCGCGGGTCAGCATGGCTGCCGAGGTCTCGATCGAATCGCACAACACGAAGCCCGCGCGCGTGGTCGTGTAGGCCACGCCATCCGCAAAGGCCTTCGCGTCGAACCCATCGGCGATCAGGCCGCTGCCCAGAGACTGAATCTGCTCCAGTCGCGCGGGAGCGAGGTGCGTCTTGAGCTCGGCCGCGTATGTCTTGGCCGCGTCGCGAACATCCTGTGGCATCTCGGCCTCCGGCTTTGCAGCCAGGACCGCGCCGTACACAACCTTGCGTACCGCACCCGCCGAAGGCAGCACGGTCAGCAAGATGTTCTCTGGGCGTGCTCGTGCAACCGATCGCCCGGCCCGGAACTTCAGGCCAACCTCTGATGCGTCCTTGGTCGCACCATTGCCAGCGATGAGGGATGGGAAGACCGTGGCCTTGCCGCTGGAGTTATCGACCAGCGCGGTCACCCGGATCCCCATCCCGTCGACGTCACGCTGGAACAGGTCCGGCACAGAGACATCCAGCATCTGGCAGGCGTGTGCGACGTAGCGCGCGATACCAGCCTTGGACTTGAGCGAGACTTCGACGCGGTCATTACGAGCAACGTCGAAGTGCGCGTGAGACTGGCCCTCGCGCGCTGCGATCACGGCCCAGACCAGCGAGAGGATGTCGGCGGCGCGACCGTTCTGCGACGGATGAAACACGTTCTTTCGCCAGTGCTCGCGGGTGAAGGCGGCTCGAACCTGTCCCGGGTCGGACGTCCCTTCGAGAAGCTTCAGCTCCCCCTCATTGGCCTGCTTGAGGAACCGGAGCGTCTTCGCGACTGCACGCGCACGATGCTCGTTCCCCATCGTCCCGTAGAGCTCGACCAGCCGGTGGTAGTTGCTCCAATCCGCAGGGTCGTGGGCGATGAGCGCATGCGCGTGGAACGTCGCCTTGTCGAGGGCATCGGACCCCAAGGACACGGCGAGGTTGATCACGTGCTCACGACGTTCGAGCAGGGACCCTGGCTCGGTGCCACTCTTGGCTTCCATGCGAAGCGACTGGTCGTAGGCGGCGACGGCCGTCTTCGCGTCGGACATCTTCTCGTGGGCCTGGCCGAGCTTTTGGAACAAGGGCGCAAGTCGGCCCGGCGGCGTCTCCTTGGGGAGCGTCTTGAGGTGGCCGCGGACCGCTTTGGAGACGTCCTGCCACGACCGCTTCTCCACCAGCCGATCGAGATATGCCTCGAACGCCTTGGGGTGGTTGGGATCGGCTTCCATGACCTTCTGCATCCAGTTCGATGCGTCGTCTGGCTTGCCTAGGCTGTCCCGAAAGATCAGCGCCGCGGCGTAGAGGTACTTCGCCTTGACTACGTTGCTCTCCTGCGCGTCGGCGAGACGGGACAAGACATTCGTGGCGTCGCGCCAGCGCTGCTCGGTGGTGAGGATCTCCAGGATCCTGTGCAGGATGGCCGGGTCCTCGGGACTCGTGGCCATGACCTTCTCGAGCGTCTTGATGGCCTCGTCGGGAACGTTGAGGTCTGAGGTCTGCAGGTCGGCGACCTCGACGAGCAGCGCCGTGCGCTTGGCGATGAGCGCGGCCGTGTCGGCCTCATCCTCGCATTGGTCGATCTGCCGCAGCAGCAGGTCCGCCATCCGCAGCTTGGCCTTCGCCGCCGAGGATGGTCCACTGCCCTCGCCACCGAGTTCGATGAGCATGTCGACCGCCGACGCATTGTTTTCGTCGAGGTCCAGTGCGCGCTCGAGCATTTGGCCAGCCTTGGGCGCTTCGTCCATCCCGATCCGCGCCCGAGCCATCTTCACGTAGAGCTGGGACTGCTCGGCCGCAGGCAGCTTGTCTCCCATGCCCAACACGACCGACTGGTAGTTCCGCAGCGCGTCAGCCCACTGCCCGGCATCGAGATCGAGGTCGGCGAGCAGCTGAAGCACATCGAGATTGGTCGCGTCCAGGCCCCGCGCCTTCTCGAGGTAGTCGCGTGCTTTGTCCGTCTGTTCCACCGCGAGCGCGCAGCGGCCCGCCAGTGAGAGGGCGCGGAGGTTGAGCTTGTGGTCCATCGCCGCCTGCGACTTGACCTGCGTGACGTACACCTGTGCGTGCGGCCACGCGCGGGCGAGGTTGTCTTCGGCCACGAGCTGGTCGAGCAGCAACGTCATGCCGTCACGGTGGTCGGGGTCGAGTTCGACGAGTTCCTCGAGCACGTCGACACCTCGGGTGGGCCGGTCGAGGTCACCCACGAAAGCCTTCCCCGCCTCGAACAGACAACGCACCTTCTCAACCCGGTTGGGGTTGTGCTCCGCCGCGGAGACCAACGCGTTGGCGGCCTTGAGCGGCTGGTCGTTCTCAGCGTAGATGTCCCGCAACGATGTCCAGGCTTCGACCAGCGACGGGTCGATCGACACCGCCTCTTCCAGTGCCTCGACGGCGCCTTGGGTCTTCCCAATGTGCGCGCGCAGCTTTCCCCCGCGAAGCAGGAGCGCCGCCTTTCGCTTGGGGTCGGGTTCCGCAAAGACCTGGTCGCGGATCAGCGGTCCAGCCTTCTCGTACTCTTCGCGCGCCAAGTACTTCTCGAGCAAACTGTCCCGCCAACGCGCTTCGTTGGGATCGAGCTTGGCAAGCGCTTCGAGGGCCTCGGTGGCGCCAACCTCATCCTCGAGCGGGCCATTGCACAGCTCGAGCAGACGCTCCCATGCCTCGGCGCGGAACTCGGGCGAGACGTCATCGGCGTTGGCCTGCTGCCGCGCGAGCTCCGCCAGCTTGGCCGGGTCGTCCTGACGGCGATAGGCGGACTCGAGGCCTTCTGCCGCCGCCTTCGCCACAGCATGGTCCACCGGCACCAGGCTGAGCACCTGCTCGCGAGCATCGACCGCGCGGTCCTTCCCGTCGGGCATCCGGTCGAAGAGCTCGGCCTGCTCACAGAGCAATCCGGCCTTTTCCTCGGGCGCGTCGGTCTGCTCGGCGAGGTTGCCCAGGACGTCGACCAGGGCCGAACGAGCGGCTGCATCGTCTGCGGCTTGGGGACGCAGAAGCTCGGCCAGCAGAGCCGCCGACTCCGCCTCGGTGCGGTCGGTCTGGGTCAGCGCGATGAGCTGGGCGACGGCCTTGTCTTCGTCTTCGAGGTGCTCGAGGGCAACCGAGACGGCTTGCTTGCGAAGGCTCTTGGCATTGTCACCATCGGCCGACTCCGCCCGCGTGACAAGCACATCGAACAGCACGTCCCAACGCTCCAAGGACGCCGCGAGTGACTCCGCCAGCTCAAGAGCCTCCGGATTCTCTGGCGCCTCGGCGAGCACGATCTCTGCGGCCCCAAACGCGCCTTCCTCATCGCCGAGCGACTCCCGCAACAGCTTCGCGGCAGCCAGCAGCGACGCGTGGCGGTCCCCCTCTTTCTGTAGATCCGCCAACGACAGATACGCACCCACCAGTTCGGCCTCCTGACCCAGCTTCCGGTGAAGCGGGATGGTGGCCGAGAGCCAGGCCTCTTTGGGCTCAAGCTCCAGCGCGCGTCCGTAGGCCGTCAGCGCCTGCTCTTGAGCGCCCAGACGTTCGGCGTGCACCTCCGCCAGCGTCGCGTAAAGCTGCGCCTGGTCTTCGTTCGATGGGGCGCGCTCGGCCAACACCCCAAGCGTTTCGGCGGCCGGGGCCCAGTCGCCGCTCTCCGCCGCCAAGCGCATGACCTCGTCGGCCAACTTGACCTGCTCGGCAACCTCGACCGACTCGATCAGCGCCTGGAGGGTCTCGAATGCGCTTCGAGGTGCCCCGAGCTCTTTCTCGAACAGCGACACCATCTCACGCAGGTACTTGACCCGGTCCTGTTGCCGCTGGGCACGCTCGGCCTTGACCCCCAAAACCTCGACCAGGCGATCCCAGCGCTTGCCGTCGCGGGCCTCGTCCTCGATCCGGTCCACGGCCTGCCGCGCTTCGAGGTGGGCACCCTTTCGCTCGAGGATCGCTGCCCACGCCTCGAGGTCGTCGGGGTCTTCGGGTGCAGCCACAGGGATCGAGCGCGACCCTCCCTCTTCGGCGACGGCCTGCGGTGCTGCAGCTTCGGGGGCGACGACCAACGCTGCGATCGCGGTCTTGAGCGCGTCGCTCGACGACAGATTTGCCGGATCGCGGAGCACAGCACGCAGCGACCGAACGAGCTCGAACACGTCAGCACGCGACTCGTCCGAGGGCTGGACCCCGACGTCGGCGGTGGCGTCTTCGAGCGCCTTGACGATCGCCGCCATGTCGTCATCCTCACCGGCAGCGAGGACCTTGACCCCGCGGCCCTCGAGCACGCCTGCGTCACCCGCGACCACGGCAAAGTGTTGCCCGCCACCGCGCTCGAGCAGGTCCAGGGCTCGCGAGAGTTCCGCGTCGTCCGGGTCGAATCCGACGAACAACACCGTGCGGGTCTGCGCGACCTCTTCGACGAAGTCGACCAGCTTGTTGACCGCTTTTGAAGCGTCAACGATGACGAACCCATCTTGGTCTTCCAACGACAGATCACGGGATGCATCGACGACCTCGCCGTCCGAAAACACCACCTTGGCGAGGTCGGGATCGACGGTCGAAATGCATGCACGCCACGGGAGCGCCGCAAGAGGCTTGGCGAACTCCGGGGGCTGTGCCGACTCACTCGTGACACCGAGTCCGGTGCCGACCCAAAGTACGCAGTCTCCAGCTTGGACTGCACGCGCGAGCTCGTTGCTGATATCGACCATGAAAGCGCGCCAGGGTACTGCCGGCGCGCGCGAACGCGCAAGAAACGCCCTCACAGTCGGGATCGACGTAGCCTCACTCGGCGTCGAACGGGTTCTTGAGACCTCCGGCCTTCTCACCGGGCTCGGGATCGGGTCTCGGCGAAGGCTTGGGCGGGGGAACGACCTGGGGCGCCGCTTCCGGGGCCGCCTCGGGCTGTGGAGGCGTCTGCACGTCGTGTGGCTTCGAATCCGCCGGCCCGCTCGGCCTTCGAGGCCGGGTCGGCCTGGCCACAACCGGTTCGGGTTCCGGGCTCACCTTGGGCTGGGCGACCTCGACGGGGAGCGGAATCTCCGGCGGCTGGGCCACGATCGCAGGGGGATCGCGGACCCCGGGATCCGCCGGCTCTGCCGCGGCCGGCGCAGGGGGTGCCACGGTGCGATGCACGGGCACCAACACCACTGGCGGGCGCGGAGGGGGCGTGCCCCCTTGCCAAAGATACATGGACGCGAGGACCAAGCCACCTGCGACCGCAGCCCCCGCGACCACCGCCGTGATCAAGCCGCGCTGGGACCGTCGGGCCCGAATCCGCGTACGGCCGGTCGCCTGCGCAGGGCTCACGCCCATCGCCCGATCGAACAGCCCCTCGTGCAGCTCCGCCATGGTCTGAAACCGCTGAGCCGGCAGCTTCGCCATCGAGCGCTCGACCGCAATGCAAACCTGCTTGGGCACATCTCCCGCCACGAGTTCGGACACCTTGGGCACCGGAGCCTTGATGTGTTGCCGAACGATCTCGGCGATCTTGCCGACGTAGGGCGGACGCCCGACCAACATGGCAAACGCGACGCACCCCAGGCTGTAGATGTCGCTCGTCTCCCCGAGGTCCATCGTGCGGGACTGCTCGGGACTCATGAAGTGCGGCGTGCCCAACACCTCGCCGTCCATCGTGATCCGCGTCCGCTTGCTGGCGCCCGCGATCCCGAAATCGATGATCTTGACCCGCGAGTCTCCGCGCAGCAGGATGATGTTGGCCGGCTTGAGGTCGCGGTGAATGACGCCGGCCCGGTGTGCCGCCGACAGCCCCTCGGTCATCTGCTGCAGCAGCGGGCCTGCTACACTCCACGGCATCGCGCCGCCGGCTTTGAGTGCGGACGCGAGCGTGCGGCCTTCGAGCAGCTCCATCACGATGTAGGGGCAGCCCCGCTCTTCGCCAAAGTCGAGCACATTGATCACGGCGGGGTGGTCGATCTCCGAGAGCAGCTGGGCCTCGCGAAGCATCCGCTTCGTGGCCCAGTCGTCTTCGTCCGCGGCGTGCTCCGCCCGAAGGACCTTGATCGCGACCCGCTTGCCGATCGACACGTGTTGGGCCCGCCAGACTTCACCGGCCGAGCCTTTTTCGATCGGCGACTCCAGGCGATAGCGGCCACCCAAAACCACGCCGACCGAGGGCCGGAATGGCGCATCGTTGGGGGACGGTTTGCTCTGCAGACTCACCACGGCAACGAGATACCCAGTGTACGACGTGGGCCTCAGCTCGGATCGAACGTGCTGCCATCACTTAGTGTCACGGGCCCGGTTTGCACTTCGAGGCCGTTCTCCCGCAGCGTCTCATCCACCAGCTGAGCGACCTGTGCAACAACGTTCGTGCAGAAGGCGTGCCGCTTGGGGCCCTTGAAGTCACCGTGCGGCCGCGTCATCGAATTGCAGATCAAATCCGGGCTCGAACCACGGTCCAACTCCTCTTCGATCCTGCGCTGGTATCGTTTCGAAGCCTCGAGCAGGGCGGGTGTCACCGGCCCTGTGGGCTCAGAATCGCCCAAGAACTCGCCCAGAAGCAGTTGTCCGGCCACGATCGCTCCGCAGGTGCCCTGCCCGGTGATGCCGCCCCTGCGCAGGGACTGGTAGGCCTGCGTGGGGCGCCCGAACGCCTCAGCCAAGGAGATGCCGCACGAGCGATGGGGCGTTTGCGTCCCTTCGTACAACACCAGGGCCTTGCTGCGAATCGGACCGGTTCCCGCGACGCCTCTTCTCATAGCACCCAGTGTAGCGGAGGGCCGCGTTCCACGGGATGATGCGTCGGTGGTGAGCGCTCGGATGTACAGGCTTGGAGTGGTCGCCCTGCTTGTGGCCGGATGTGGCGACGACGGGCCCATGCGCGAGGGCGAAGACCCGCATGGTGGGCTCACCGACGTCCCGGCTGCGACGCAGATCGCCATCCATTACTTTGAGACCGGCGAGGTCATGAACTTCTGCGACGGCGTTTGCGACCCCGGGTGAGCGCGTTCCCTGAATTGCGGTACGAACCGCGCTCCGCCGCTGAGCTGCGATACGATCGAACGATGGGTTGCTCGAGCCGCGTCCTCTCCGTTCTTTGTGTCTTCGCAGTCAGTCTCGTGGAGACTGGGTGCACCAGCTTCACCGAGGCCGGAGACACAGATGACGGATCGAGCTCGACCGGGACCGGGATCGATTCTTCGAGCAGCTCTGCGAGCGATCCGTCCTCGTCGATGAGCGAAGCATCGACCTCCACGACCGACAACCCCACGACGTCTGCGGCCGACAGTTCGAGCACTGCGTCGACGGGCGATCCGTCCACGACCTCCGACACGACCTCCGACACGACCTCCGACACGACCACCGGCGAATCCAGTTCCGGAGAGTCAGGGCTGCGCTGCGATGAGGGCGAGGTCTGCAGCGGCGCGTGCGTGGACACCCAAGTCGACGTCGCCAACTGCGGAGGATGCGACGACGCGTGCTCGACCGAGAACGCGACGGCCGCGTGCGCCAAGGGCGAGTGCGTCCTGAGCTGCATGGACGACTTCGATGACTGCGACACGGATGTCGCCACCGGATGCGAGCAATCTCTGCAGACGCCGGCACACTGCGGCGCCTGCGACGTTGCCGGCGTCGCTGAGATCTGCGACGGACTCGACAACGACTGCGCGGCAGGGCTGCTCGTCGATGAGGGCTGCCCAGAAGGCGTGAGCCTCATCAACGGTGGCTTCGGCGCCCACGCTCAGTTCGGAAACTCCACCGGGGGCGACGCGTTCGAGGACGTCTGTCCGGCCGGCACGGCGCTCGTCGGGTTCTCCGGCAACGTCGGCGGCAACATCGACCGCATCCGAGGCGTGTGTGCCGTGATGTCGCTCGACGTCGACACCGTCGCAACCCCCTACAACTACGGCATCACCACCGGCGCCACCACGGTCCTCCCGACGCATGGGTCCAACGTCACAACCCCCTTTGCGATCAACTGCCCCGCGGACGCCTTCGTCGTCGGGATCTCCGGAGAGGCGAGCGGCGCGGGTCTGCATGACGTCACCATTCACTGCGCCGAGATGCTCGTGGCAGGATCGCCGGGGTCCTTCGCGGTGACCTACGGCACCGTCACGACCCAGACCGCGGACGGCAGCAACGCCGGTTCTTCCTACGTCGACCTTCTCACCGAGCCAGCTGTCGTGGACCGCTACCGCGGCCGAGCCGGGGCCTGGAACGATGCCATCGGAATCGGCGAAGCCACGGTCACGCTCGACGTTATCGAGTAGGCCGGGGTTCAAACTCAGCTTCGGCCGCCGCCGGAGAATCAAGGGCTCGACGCTCCGGTTCCGACCCCCTCGCCGAGGTCCGCGAGTGGGCCCAACCCCTCAACGAGCCCGCCTCAGGCCCGACTGGGGGCCGTCCCCAATTCGATGAAACGGCCATAGCGGCGCCCCCACTGCAAGGTTTCGCGACAACGCCATCGGGCCCAAAGACCAGCGAGACGGCGCGCCGAGGTTATGGGATGCCTAGCCCTCAATCAAGCGCTCTTTTTTGAAAGTCGAATGATTGAGGGCTCGTAGGCGCCG
>CAYGTG010000255.1:0-9116 GCA_964352485.1 uncultured Nannocystaceae bacterium
CCGATGACCATCGTGCTCGGCCAAGCCGCAGGAGCGCTGCTCTTCTACGGAGCAACGGGACGCCGCGTGCAGTTCCTCAACCGAACCGCCGCTCAGTTGCTCTTCATGGTCGCCGGCGCCGCCGTGATCGCCGGCGCGGTTCTCGAGCTTCTCGAGGGCGAGGTGCCATCGCCGTTCACTTGGTTTGTCGGTGGCGGCGAGGTCCTGGCACCCATGCTTCTGCACATGTTTGGAGGGAAGAAGACTGGTGCGAAGGACGGGCGCAAACACCAAGTGCAATTCGCCCCGGGGGCGGGACGAACTTCACCAACCGATGGCACAGACAATTGAGGCACGAACATCTACACCTGTCTGCACGGTACGGCGACATCGGAGGCACGCATCAGCCGAACGGGTCGACCGGCAACCCCGTCCACGGCGCGCGCGTTCGAGGAACAAACATTGGATAACACCAAGAAAATAGCCCTCGGCGCTGGCCTGCTGCTCGTGGCGGCCGCCCTGATCCTGACACCATTCATCTTGCTCAGATTTGAGGACACAAGCGACGTCACCGAAGTCGATTGGATGCCGGCGATCTCGGCCCATGAAACCTATCCTGCAGAGCTTTTGCTTGGCAGCTTTGAGGATGCGGGGGGAAACACTCTGGATTTGCGCACCGGCAAGCCCATCAATTCGGGCTGGGGGTCAGCGACTGGCCTTGCGGTCATTGGCCCGGCGGTCAAAGCCCTGCCAACCCAGCTGGACCTGCAATATTTCTCCTACACCGAGGACAAATTCTATGGTCGCAATCTGGAACTGCCCACGGCCGAACTGACGCGCCTGTTCCAGACCGGGTTCGCCAACCCGAGATCGGGCGAACAGGGCAAATACGACACCCTGATGGTCGGGCTTGGGGCGGGGGGCCACGTGTCCCTTTGGGTGGCAGGAGACAGCCATATCCATCAGGTCACCACTTTTGAGGTCCCGCAAATTGATGTCGCATGGACGACCTTCCGGCCATCATCACTTCATTCTCGCCCTGCCTTCATCAAGATGGTCCTGTCCGAGTTGGATCACAGCGGAGGCCCGCTGGACACGCCTGAACGATTTGCAGAATTCAAGCGCCAATACGCCTGGGTTGTCGAAGTTGTGGCGGATGGGCCGGTGAGCGAGCTACGCCTGTCATATCTCAATGGCGAGCGTGACTTTTTCAACTTCATGCGCCCCTTCGATTTCCGTGACACAATGGGGGCGCCGCTGGAGGGGCGCCTGACATGGTCCGGGACGGACGGGGGCAGATATGTCGCGAACATTGCCTTTGATGTGGCCGAGACGCTGGCCGCCTATCAGTCACTCGCAGATGGTGGCGGTGGCCAGCTACGTCTTGAGTTTCGCATCGTCGACACCAATCAAAGCACTCTAGTGACGCTGCGAGATGATCTGCGGTCTTACGAATTTAAAAACGCGTCAGTACAAGTGTTCCGGCGCAAAAACTGAGTCACGCCAGTGCGTCAGCCGGGCCCGTTCCCGCAACGGCGGCCTCGCGGAGGAAGACGTAGAACGTGCCCTTACGGCGAATTCGCGGAACGAGGCGCGTTTTCGTGCGAGCCACTCTTCGGCGGCACGCACATCGCCCTGTACGACCGTGCGGAGGGCGAGCTGGAGATCTACGAAATCACTGGCCCCGGCAAGATGACGACAGGTAGTCCGTCTTCGCGGGAACAATCGGCGCTGAGCGAACTCCTTGTCGGTATGACGCAGCGGCGTTCGTTTGGATTTGGCCTCCTGGCTTCGGCGGTGGGCATGCTCGTGGCCCTCGGTCTCGGGTGTACACCGAGCGAACCGACAAGCAACGAAACAACCCCCAAAGCGAAGACGCTCGAGCCAGCGAAACCCGATCCACAGCCCCTGTATCCGCGCTCCGACGAGCCGTGGGTCTGGTACCACGCCCTCCCGCCGGGGCTGAGCGGAGGCCTGATGAACGTGGGCGTCTCCAACGTCGCGTACCAGCGCTTCGTGGGCGCTCGGTTTCGCGATATCGTCGAGGTGAAGGACGACCACCTGGAGGTTCGCCGAGAGGAGCTGAGCAACTCCGACTAAATGGCGCGAGTGACGTGGTCGGTCCGGATCCCGCAGCCGTATTTGGGTTCCACCGACGCCGTCGTGATCACCGAGCCACGAAGCAAAGGCGGGGTGGTCGGGTGGCGGATGGAGGACGGCTACTCGATGCGGCGCTTCACCGCACAGGGCAAGCTTCGATGGGCCTTCGAAATTGTCGAGTTCGTCGACCCGGACCTGAAACCACTCGGTCCCGCGTCTCTCCAGATGGCGATCGGAGGCGCGGGTGTGATCGTCTACAACCGCGGCGAATCAGAGGCGTATTTGGACGAGATTGACTTCGAAACCGGAGACATCGTGGCGCGAAGGTCCATCGATCGATCGGTGCTGCGGTCGGGCTTTGACTGGCCGCCCCCAGGCGGGGTTCGCGGTCAGGCGCTTGGGGTCTCCTGGCCCGCACAGGAGGGCTCGTATGTGGTTCGAACGCGGGGCAAGGCGCTGGAGGTCGAGCGCGCCGGAGCCGACGGCAAGCAGCTCTGGAGCACCACGCTCGACGCACGGGGAGGCTCCTGGTGGAACTCGGCTGCGTTGGTCGAACACCAAGGCACGGTCGTGGTGGTCGCCTACCACGGGTCGTCATCGGGCGCCGTCGCCTATGGACTGAATCGTCGAGACGGGACCAAGCGCTTCGACGCATCTCCGGGGAGCCTCGGGCCGATCGGGCACTCGAAGTACCACAACGATCTAGCGCTGACCGTGGACCCGGCCGGCCACGTGCTCACCCATGGCAACGAGTCGGGAGGGCGTTATGTGGGGGTGCTGGACCTGGCCGCAGGACGCTTGCTCGGTCGCGAAGTTTGGCGGGACTGACGAAAGCAAGGCGACGCTCAGTCTTCGGCGACGATCGGCACCCGGTCGGCGTGGGCGCGGAAGATCTTCTCGAAGCGCGCGTCGTCGAGCACCAAGCTGTAGTAGAGGCGGCGCGGGTTGAAGCCGGCGTGGTAGCGGGTCTTTCCCAGGAGGCGCTGCGCCCGGTTGAGCATCTTGAGCGCGGGCCCCGGCACGCGAACCGGCACGATGCCCCGCTCTTCGAGGAACTTGCTCAGCGGACCCACGGTCCGGCCGGCGACGTTGTAGACGCCCTTGCCGTGAAGGTTGAGCGCCAAGAGCAGGTCGCGCGAGAGGTGCTCTTTGGTCGTGGGGTTGATCATCGGATCGAAGCCCACGGGGAGCATGGGCGGATCGCTCTCGAACAGCAGGTTGATCCCCGAGACGACGCCGCCCCCGAAGACGCCGCTGGGGCGCAGCACCATCACCTCGGTCTCGAGGTCGTCCATCTTGGCCCGACAAATGAATTCTGCGTCGATCGTGTCGCGCAGGATCGGGTGCACGGTCGGGTCGAGGTTGAGCTCGGCGTCTTCGCGAACCTTGTAGTCCCCGCGGGCTCCGATCCGATAGACGGCATCGCTCGACAAGAAGATGTACTTGCCCACCAAGTGACGCAGCGACGCCTCGAGCATGTGCTTGGTCGAGTTGACGTTGAACTCGTGGTTGCGCTGCGTGTAGCCGGTGGGGTCGCCCTGAAATGCGAGGTGCACCACGGTGTCGAACGGCTTGTCCCGGAAGCGGTCGAGCAGGAACAGGTTGTCCACTTGTCGACGCTTGGACAAGTCCGCGGAGACGAAGTGAAAGCGCTCGGGATCCGCACCCAGCAGCGACGGTGGGCATGCGCCGCGGGTCACGGCGAGGACAGCGTCGACGTTGGGGTCGGCAAGGAGTTGCTCGATGAGATGCACGGCCACGAGCCGGTGCGCTCCGGCCACGAGCACGCGCCGACGGCCTTCGCGAAGCGCCCCCGGTTCGGGTCCCTCATCGACCTGGGTCACCAACGCCGCCCGTCGCATCGTGTCTCGACGCTTCTTTCGACCGGGCGTGGCTTTGACCGTGTCCTCGTCGCTCATTCGTCCTTGCCCTCCGCGTAGCGCTTGCGCGTCCGCTGGCCTTCATCGAGCAGCTCGAGGACCGCATCGCGCACCCGCGCCACTTCGTGCTCGCGGGCAGCCATGCTGGTGAGCGCCGCGGGGTCCACGTGAATCGGTTCACCGTAGGTGATGAAGTAGCGCACCGGCTTGGGCAGCAGGCCCATGGGCCCCAGCCACGGAAACGTGGGGGTGATCGGGAAGTAGGGGACCCGCAGGAGCCGTGCCAGGGGCTCGAAGTTGGCGACCATGTTGATCTGCTCTTCGGCGCCCACCAGCCCGAAGGGGATCACCGGCACGCCGTGGCGAGCCGCGAGCTCCACGTGCCCGGGGCTGAACGGGTACAGCTCGTACGCCCGGTCGGCCGTCTTGCCAAGCGCTTCGGCGCCCTCGGGAAAGATCCCGATCAGGTGCCCTTCTTCGATCAGACCGTCGAAGTTGGTGCGCGTGCCTGGCATCTGCCCCATGCTCCGAAAGAACACGCCCAAGAACGGAATCCGGTAGACGAAGTAGTCGACCATGTACCGCATCAGGCGCGGCGGGTCGGTGTGACGAAAGACATCCGTCGCGATCATCATCGCGTCGAAGGGGAGCACCCCGCTGTGGTTTCCGACGACCACTCCGCCGCCCTTCTTGGGCACGTGATCATGGCCGGTGGAGACCACCCGGAAGAAGTGGCGGTGCAGCCAGTAGCCAAGGGCGTAGCCCATGCCGAGCATGTCGGCGTCGGTTCCGAAGCGGTCGGTCCCGAATCCGGCGTCGTCGACCATGTACGACTCCACGCGCGCCCACTCTCGGGGGGGCAACAAAGGCTTGGCGTATTTTTTGGTGCGCTTGCGACCGAGCACAGCGAATCCCTTCGAGACTGCGAACTAATAACGGACCGGTGGCGTGCCAGAGCTCGCCTTCGCGTTGCGGCGAGCCAACCTCAGCTCCCACTCCTCGGACGGCACCGGGATCACGTAGACGGTGGGCCACACGAAGCGGCGGTCCGTGGCGCCCATCCGTCGGGCCCAGTACTCGACGTCCACCACCTGGTAGGGCTCATCGTCGATCACGACGATCTCGTGCACCCGGGGCACAAACTGTGATCCCTCGGTGGTCTCGGTGCGAAAGAGGAGGCGCCCTTCGCATGCGTACTCGACGTACGGCATTCGCGTATTGGAGTCTACACCAGCTACACAGGCCGTGGCATTCTTTGACCCGTGGGGGTTGTGGGAAGACTGGGTGTCGTCGCCGTAGCGGCGGCGTGGTTGGGGTGTGGCGGCGGAAGCGATCCCGCGGGCATGACGGGCAGCGCCACCTCCGGGCTGACCACCACGGGGCTTCCACCCGCGACCGAGGGCTCCACGAGCGTCGGTTCGGGCGGTGGCAGCACCTCAGAGGTCGATCCGAGCACCAGCACATCGGCCGCAGAGACCGAGAGCACCACGGGTTCCACGGGTTCCACGGGGTCCACGGGGTCCACGAGTGAAGGCGGCGAGTCCAGCAGCTCCACCGGGGAACCCGTCGAGCCCCCCGACCCGCTGTGGGTCAGCGCCAACCTCTGGTACTCGACCGAGAACCGGCTCAACTACATCGAGATCGACCCGGCCGATGGCAGCGTCGTGCAGCTGGTGACGAGCACGATCACCACCCCGATGGTCGATGGCCAAACTGGGATCACCATGCTCGAGAGCGGCGGCCTGGTGCTCTCGCGCGAGAGCGCGGCCGGCACGGAGATCTACTACGTCGAAGAGCCGCCCACCCTCGCCAGCGAGATCGAGGTGGAAGTTCTCGGCATGGTCCCAGACAACCTGCGCATCGAGGCGCTGTATACCGACTGCGAAGGCCTGGTCTATCTGATGGACACCGGGACCGACGTCGTGGACACCAACGGCAACCGCCTCATTCGCTTCACCGAAGACTACCTCGCCGGAGACCTGTCCTACGAGGTCATCACCGACCTGTCCCTCGGCGACGCCCCCGACATCGACGACCTCGGACCCGGCATCGACAAGGACGGCGAGGTCACCGACGGCCAGGGCTTCGCGATCGACAGCGGCACCGTCTACGACTTCAACTACACCGAAGGCAACGGCGTCGCGCTCGGCAGCGCCGGCACCTTCGGCGTGCACGTGCTCGGTGGACCGCTGTTCGACGACGACACCGCGCGGCTGTACATCTTCGATGTCACCGCGCAGCTGTTCGAGGGCGACCCCGCCACGCTGGCCCTGTCGGATGTGCTGGTGACCGGCCCCCCCTCGACCGGCGGGACTTCGGCGGGACTCAGCGGCATCACGGGACCGCTGACCGAATGCGTGACCACGCTGCCGCCTCCGGGATGAGGTGCGGCCTACGGGGGTGACGACGCGAACTCGTTGATCGGGGCCATCCTGGGGCCGGGGCCTTTGTCCGACTCTGAGAGTTCGATGCGCTCGCCCTCGTACATGACGTCGGGACCGTCATAGAAGAACAGCAGAGGCATCCTCATGCGGACCGCGACGCGGGGCACCTGGTCGCCCGAAAGGCTCGTTCGGCCGAGGTGCTCGATGACGCATGCATCGCCAAGCCCGTCGACGACGGCTCCAGAGACGACGGTGACGTCGCGGACGGCTCCAAGCCGGGTGACGGTCAGCTCGAGCGTGGCGTCGGTCTGCAGCTCTCCCCCCCGGGCCGCGGCCTCGCGATAGCATTCGCGAAGTCCTTCGCGTGAGTTTCGAAGGACGTGTCGGGCAGCGCTTCGCAGCGCCGCTCGCTCGGGCCCAGGGGTGTCCTGCAAGCCGATGGACACCAGGGGTCCCGTGCGGCGGACCATAGGACGTGGCCCAGAGAGGACCGCCATGCCAGGGGTGGTCATGAAGGTGTCGCTGGAAGCGTCCGAGAACGAGCCCTGCAGGTTCTCCCGAACGCGGGGGTCGTTGGGGTCGTAGAACCACCCCCGTCGGACCCGAATGTCTCGGGTTACGGCCTCGCCGAGCTCCTCGCCGGCGTGGGTGTCGAGCTCGTTGTCGAGGACGTCAGAGCGGTGCGAGGTTGCGTCTTCGGTCGGCCTCCCCTGCAACGACGCCGTTTCGTGGTCCGTCGCTTCGAGGGCCTCGGCGAAGCTCTCGGCCTGAAAGAGAAGCTCGTAGACATCCTCGCGCTCCTTCGCGGCTTCGTCACCGAACAGCTCCGTATGACGCTCTGCGTACGACAGCAGCATCTGGGCTGCGTCGAGGGCGTAGGCGGGGTCCCGTCCGGCATGCGCGGCGAGCAGCTGAACATGGGCCATGCGCATGACCAATGCGTGCCGCAGCTCGTCGGTCTCGGCCTTGCGCGGGAGCGAGAGGATGGAGTGCCGCATCAGCCGAACTGCATCCGCGTAGTGTCCCGCGTCCACCATCGCCTCGGCGGTCTGGTACATCCGCGCGGCGCTCACTCGGGACGAGCCGACCCCGCCGTCGACCGCCGACGGATCCGAGCCGGTGCTCGCGTGTCCACACCCCAGGACCCACACCGCACCGATGATCGCGATCAGTCCCCTCACGTGCAGGCCAACGCTCGGGTTCGCCCTGGCTTTCACCCAAAGCCCGCATATATCATGTTATATATCCTGCTATGCGCGTGTCCGCCGATGCCGACATTCTCCGCAATCTCGGCTACCTAGCCCTCGGAAGCCGGCTCAAACGCCTCGCGGAGCACCTCCAAGCCGACGCAGCCCGTGCCCACACGCGGATGGGCTACCCGATGAAGCCCGCCCAGTTCCCCCTGCTGGCTGCCCTCGACGCCCGAGGCCCGCTCACGGTCGGCGAAGCGGTCGATGCCCTGGGCGTCAGCCAGCCCGCGGTGACCCGAACCCTGGGCAGCCTGATCGCCGCCGACCTGGTCGAGACGCAGCGCGATGCGAACGACTCCCGAGTCAAACGCATCAGCCTCACCCCCGAAGGTCATGCGCTGCTGGTCCGTATGAAGCGTGACCTGTGGCCGCACATCGATGCCGCCGCGGCCGCCCTCGCGGAGGGATCGCCCGCCGACCTGCTCACCCTGATCTCCAGAGTCGAAGACGCGATGCAGGCCTCATCACTCGAAGCCCGCGTCCACGCACGCACACCACCGCTGCGCGTCCTCCCCTACGACGACGGCCTCGCCGGCGTCTTCGCCGAGATCACTCGCGCTTGGGTCGAGGACATGTTCACGCTCGAAGCCAACGACAAGGCGATCATCGAAGATCCGCGCGGCATGATCATCGACCGCGGCGGCGAGATTCTCTTCGTCGAAGCCGAAGGCCTCGGCATCGTGGGGACCTGCGCGCTCATGCCTTCGGAGGACACATCGTTTGAGCTGACCAAGATGGGCGTGACCGCCCGCGCCCGAGGCAAGAAGGTGGGCGCATTTCTGCTCGAGGCCGTGCTCGCTCGCGCCGCCGAGATGAAGGCGGAGGGCGCGTTGGGTGAGCTGTTCTTGCTGACCAACGCCAAATGCGAGGCGGCAATTCACCTCTACGAAAAGTACGGCTTCGTGCACGACCCTGCGATGCTCGAACGCTTCGGACCCCGCTACAGCCGCTGCGACGTCGCCATGTCGTATCCCTGGTCCGCCGACTGAGCGCTTGAATCAGTCGCCAGCGAGAGCGCGGGTGGACTGGGCAGCCAACGTCGGACTCGCTCGACGGAACAGGCTCACGACGACCCGCCTTCGCCGCGACTTTGTGGGCAACAACCGCGCCCTGGAGGTGCCTCGCTCTGAGCAGCTCAACAACTCCGACATCCTCGTCACGGGGATGCTGAGCAATCGCGATCACGGTGAGGACGCTTGGGTTGCACGCCTCGCCCCGATCTCTGTCGAACGCTGGTCTCGCATCTATCCGTCGACGGAGGGCGGGAACAGCGTGGCCCAAGCCGTGATCGTGGGACAGTGGAGCGAAGGGCGGCTCTGCCGGCCGCAGCGGCAGGGGCCTTTGCGAAAAGCCCCTTCAAGACAAGCCACGATCAACAGCAGATGGTGCGCGGCACGAGCGGCTGAATCAGCCCCTCCTGCTCACCGCCGGAGAGCTCGCAGGCAAAGTCGGGGTCAGCGTTGGTCTCGCCGGTCTGGCCACCTCGAACGAACAGCATCGGACCCGAGCAAGGGCCGATCGGC
>CAYGTG010000256.1:0-9110 GCA_964352485.1 uncultured Nannocystaceae bacterium
GAGCGAAAAATCCATCGCGATCCGCCGCGCCGGGTTTCACCACGGGCTGCTAGGCTCGACGATCGTTGCGCAGGCGTCAACGCGCGAGCCTACGAGAAGGTGCTTGGGGAGCCCGATCGCAACGTCGCGATTACGAGTGGGTCGCAACGAGATCGAAGCGTCTACTCCGTGGGCTCGACCTGCGGCACGCCGTTGAGGCCGTGTCGCACGCCGGAGATCGCCGCGTAGGCGCGTCGACGTGCTCGGTTGAGGCTCCCCAGGGGCCGATGCTCGGGGAGCGCGTGCCACGGCGTGAACGAGAGGTGCTCACACGTCTGCGCCTGATCCTCGGACGTGAAGTCCTGCTCCGCAATGTAGATGCGTGCGACCGGCACGAACGGGGACGCGGACTCGCTCCACTCGATCGACCCGTCCTCCATCGGCATCGTCTGGGGGTCGGTCTGTCTTTGGATCGCGAACTCGAAGCATGCGTCGGAGAGCTGCAGCTGGTCCTGCATCGACACCGTGAAGCCGTCGGGGTCGTCCTCGTCCGCCGGGCGGCCGATCTCCCAGCCCTCGCACGGCTGCGCGCGATACTTGACCGCGCTCGTCTCGGGTCCGAGACGGTACGGGGTCTGACTCCAGTAGGGCGTGGACAGCGGGTTGATGATCGACTTTGTGATCGCCTCGATTGCGAGCCGGATGCTCTCGGTCTCGATGTCGAACGGGTTCCAGTCGAGCCAGGCCAGCACCGGGTTCTTCCCGTCCTCGGTGGCGTCGACGACGTCGGCAAACTGGAACACGTCCGCCGTCGGCACCGCCGGGGTGTGGTTGAGCAGGAAGTCGTGGGTGAGCGCGTCGGCCTCGTCTTCGAGCAGCTTCTCCCCGGGCACGCCCATGAGCTTGATCGACATCGCCCGAACGTCCCCCTCGGCGTCGGCCTGCACATGGGGGTTGCCGTTGCTGAAACGGACCCAGGCCGGATAGCTCTGGTTCTGCGCGAACACGCCGACGCGCAGCTGTGGGGGAAGCGCACCATTGTCGACGGTGAACTCGGCGCGAAAGCAGCGTCCCTTGGCGTGCAGGCCCCGGGTGGCCGGGCGCGCACCCTCGGCGTACTCCCGCTGCATGCGCTCACCGATCCGGCGGATGATGCGATCGGCCGCCTCGGCTTCGCCCGCGAACTCGTACTCTTCGCCGAGCGCGGGGCAGTAGCCGGCCTGCTGCGCGTAGGCGAACATGTTCTGGAACGCGAAGTATCCGACCCAGTCGACGTCGTCGAGCTGCTCGAGGCTGTCGAACCGCACGTCATCCGCGGTCCCCAGCTCGCCGTCGGCCCCTGCCCTGGCCTCGGCGATCTCCCCGGCCGAGACCGACCACACGTCCGCTTCGTCGCTCAGCAGCGCCTCGTCGGCCTCGTTGGCCAGCCGCAGGATGCACATCGCCTCGTAGCCACGGTCCTCGAAGCCCTGCGTGTCCGCCTTGCCCGGCGTCGCGACCCCGTCGTCGAACTGCCCGTCCTGGCCGGATCCGGGCTCAGGAGTGCTCTGAGCCCCATCACACGCACACAAGGACAGCAGGAGCACACCAAGGGTTGGCTGAACGCGTCGCATCGCCGTGCAGCATAGTCTCGTACATCACCCCACAACATTGCAAGTCTGCGAGTTGCCATTGCATACTTGCGATCACGGGGCGCTTCCCGAGCCGGGGCGGGACCAGACACCGACTCCGGGACGAGCTCGAGCAGCGGCGGCGGCATCAAGCTCGATATTGGGACTGAACGCCACGACGGCTGTGGCTGCGTGAAAGTGTCCACCAAATGGGGGCAACTCCAGTCCTGGCCTCGTCACTCCTTGGGGCATAGCGAGCGAATGTGTGCGACGAGCTGGGGGAACGCCTGGTTGGCCAACTGCAAGGTCTCGCGCACGCTTCCGAACGTCCGGCCTGGTTCCTGCTCGAAAATCCACGCCTGCATCTCCTCGCTCGACACGAGATCGGTGGGAAGCGTGATGTCTTCGGAGATCCCGATGGGCTCGACCCCACACGAGAGCAGCCAGGCGAAGTCGAGGAGGTCGCGGCCGAGCACGAGTAGATCGCCATCATCGCCGAGCTTGACCACCGGGGCGGCCTCGAGACCGTCTGGCCCTCCCACCCATAGGGCGTACTGGCCCCCCGCGCCATCTTGCGCGAAGGTCAGCAGCTCCTCGTCGGCCGCGCCGTTGCGTGTCCAGTCCGAGGGCCGATACTGGTCGTTGAAGGCCTCGTAGAACTCGAGATCGCTGACGCTGCAGCGCCCATCTTCGACCCAGGGCGCCAGGGCGATCATCAGCTTGGGGAGCTCGGACATCGGTCGATACCCTAGCGGGAAAGTCAAGGATCGCCAAATGGAGACATGGCTGGCTTCGGGGACGAGCAAGACCTCTGCGAGTTCACCGGCGGCGTCTGGGGTCCCACCGCATGCGGGCACGACACCTGCGGATTCTGATCCCACGATCTACGAGTGCCGTAGCTCAGCCGACGACACAGACCGAGCCGGAGGTGCCGTCTTCGACGAAGGTGACGTCCGAAGCACAGGAGGTTTCGGACTCGGGGTCGCGGCAGAACGTGCAGTCGGACGCTGCGTCGCACGGTCGCGCGCAGTCGTTGAAGTCACTGCCGGCGACACACGAGGACTCGTCCGGGCAGTCCGCGTTCGACTCGCAGTCGCGGCGACCGCAGTATCCGCCATCGATCTCGGTGACGCATTCGAGGTCGGCACCGCAGTCCTCGTCGCCCGCGCATCGGGCTCCAACCCCCGCAGTCTCCGGGTCTTCCAGACTGGTCTCCCCTCCCCCGAGCGTGCAACGATTGCAGGGTCCACGCGCCCGGACCCGCCAGACCGATGGATGAACGCGAACAAATCCTCTCCGCACGGGCCAAGCTGCGGGAGTTTGGCCGACCCGTTCGTCAAGAGACGGCGCGGTGCTACATGCCGCGCGTCCGCGGGGCGCGACGCAACAACCGGCTTCGCCTGTTGACGCTCGCCTTCGTCGGCGCTTGCGGACTGGGGAGCGACCCCGTTCCGGTAGCGGTGGAAAAGCCTGTTCATGTGCTCGACGTTGAGCCGATCGAGCCGCCCGTTGTCGAGACGCGGCCGGTCGAAGCGTCCGGGCAGACAGCTGAACGAAAGGAGACAAGGCTGGTTGACGTGTGCGGGCAGTCGGCTGAACGGAACGTGACAAGGCTGGTTTGCCCAGCCGACACAGTCGACGCGGAGCTCATACACCTCGCCGAGCTCGACCAGCTCGAGAGGCTCGACCTGCGCGGCACCAACGTGACGGACGCGGGCCTCAAGCACCTGGCCTCCCTCACCCGGTTGCAGTCGCTCGACCTCTGCGCCACGAAGGTCACGAGCACGGGTCTCAAACACCTTCGCGGCTTCTCGAAGCTCACGACCCTCTGCCTCGGCAGCACCAAGGCGACCGACGCGGGCCTCCAACACCTCGCGGGCCTCGCTCAGCTCGAGGAGCTTTTTCTGTCCGACACCAAAATCACGGACGCCGGGGTCGAGCGCTTCGCAGGCCTCGCGAACCTCGAGGCGCTCGACCTCAGCAACACGCAGGTCACCGACGTCGGCATCAAGCACCTCGCGGGCCTCACGAAGCTGCGGCAGCTCAACCTAAGCTTCATCAAGGTAACGGACGCGGGACTGAAGCACCTCGCCGGCCTCACCCAGCTCAAAACTCTCGACCTGATCCGCGCCACCAGAGTGACGGACGCGGGCCTGAAGCACCTGGCCGGCCTTACCCAGCTCGAGCGGCTCGACCTGCGCGGCACGAGGGTGACGGATTCGGGCCTCATGCATCTAGTCGGCCTCACGAAGCTCCAGTCGCTCTTCGTCGGTGCCACCCGGATGACGAAGCCGGGCCTTCGGCACCTGGTCACAGACTCGGGCGTGGTGAAACTGAAGAAGGCGCTGCCCGACTGCGTCATCGATCACTCGGCTGGGTGAGGTGTGGGCTCGGGTGCGGTGTTTCGGTCCGCGCTACGTTCGGCTCGCGCACGCCCGATGCACTTGATGCATGGAGCACCCGCCCGCCGGGCCCGAAATCGCCGAACCCGGCACCGATGTTGCGGCCAGGTTTCCCCGGTGGGCTTCACTCAAGCGGGACGGTTTCGCCGATCTCGAAGGCTCCGAACCCTCCGGGGGAGTACACGGAGACCGAAGGAGGGCCGTCGGGGTCGGAGATGTCCCACGCGACGGCGATCCCCGCGTTGTCGGTCACCTCGTCGAACGCCTGGTCGGGCAGCGTTCGCATGTACTCGTTGAAGCGATACGACATACAACCTCTCCGCGCAGTTCTTTTCGGGTCGGCGGGCCTGCTCCGGTGGCGTGGCCGGGATCCATGAAGTCCCCGGCGCTGGCCGAAGGCGTGAACTCGATGCTGCTCACGTCCACGCTTCGAGCCTACGCACGGGGAACAGGCTGGCTGAAGCGGCGACGCAAGACTGTCGTGCGGCGCCACGAGTAGGCACAGGACACAGCAACGACCGCGCTCAGGAGGGCGATGAGTGCCGAATTCACGCTCTGCGCGAGCGCGTCGGTCCGACTGGCGCTCCACAGGGATGGCGGAGTTGCGACGTCTCCGGGGAGCTTGACCAACCGAAGCGCCTCTCGTTTTTGGAGCCAGCGCACCACTTCGTCTCCTGTCCCCCGTGACTTTGGCTTTGCATCGAGTTCGACCTGTCTGACGTAGGCCAAGACGTCGGCCTGCTCGAGGACCACGGGCGGAGTTTGTGTCGCGAACGCCGGATTGTTCCTCGCTTGGAGTTCACGCGCTCGGGCGTGGTCGTGCAAGACGACCCATTGTGTCTGTGGAGGTGGCCGCAACCCCTCCGAAGACAGAAGGTACGGCGGCAGCCTGGACGCACCCTCGAGCAGGACCTGTCCGCCCTCGTCGAGTGTGCGGGCTGCATCCGCAGTCTTCGAGGTTGACACGATCGGTTGCCGCGACGCCTTCCAGGCCGCGATTGCGTCGTTGGGCCCGAGGCTCGTCCCCGAGAATCCGATGAAGACGGTGGGGAGACTGAACAGCAGCATCAGGAGGCACATCGCCAGCACCCAGGGAGCGGCTGGGTTTCCGTGCGGGTAGGCACCCAGGCCGCGCTCGGCTTCGGCATTTGCGCTTGGTCCGTGTTCGATCGCCAAGAGAACGGCGTGCGGGCTTCCGGGTGCAGCGGCGAGGCGAACGCGCGCAAACTGGCCGGAGCGTAACTCCTCTCGCCAGTGCGCAGGGGGGACCACCCGGTGCTCGCCGACCCAAGTCTCGGTCGACAAGTCCTCGGAGCCCACGTCGATCCGCACTTCGCCTTCAACCACACGGGCAAGCGGCGAACGCGGAGGACGCTTGAACAAAATGGCGGCCTGCCAGACGCCTACCCCCAAACAACCAGCGACCGAAACGAACGTGAAGACCGAGGAGGATACCGATGGTCCGCGGCTCCAGGCGCTCAGGAGTGCGCTCAGGAGTTGGAACCCGATGATGCCGCAGACGACAATAGCAAAGAGGCTCATGATCCTCTGCGTCGTTCGGACGGCTCCAACCTCCCCTCGGTACCGCGCGCTCTCAGCCGGGCTTAGCTCCGGTGATTCTCCGAGGTCGGTCTGCACGACACGGACCCTACCAGCAGCTCTTGAACGGGGAGACCCAGGGTCAGCGTGCGCCCGACCTGGAGACCTATCTGCCGACGCATGCATCCAGCGGCTGAGACCAGCCCTCTGCGATGTTGCGCTTCGCCCAGGCCGATCGGATCGGCCCGCACGGGCGTGTCGCGTTCGTCTCGGGTCCGTGACAGCCCGTCGCCTTGCGCGTGACATCGTGCCCTCACGCACGCGTCACCGCGAAGACTCCAAGCCTTTTCGGGGGCGTCACGAAGCTGTCACGCACCCAGTGGTAAGCCCCCACTGTGACGCCGACGATCCTGATCGTGGACGACGAACGCGACCTGGTGAGCACGGTCCAGTTCTCGCTGGAGCGAGAAGGCTGGCGTACGCGGGTCGCATTCGATGGGCGATCGGCCCTCGAAGCGGCGGAGGTCGACCCCACCCCAGATCTCATCCTTCTCGACCTGATGTTGCCGGACATGTCAGGCACCGACATCTGCCGAGTGCTTCGCTCCAAGGACGACACGAAGGATGTCCCGATCGTCATGGTGACCGCCAAGGATGACGAGATCGATCGCGTGGTGGGTTTTGAGGTCGGCGCCGACGACTACGTCGCGAAGCCGTTCTCCATGCGGGAGCTCTTACTTCGCATCAAAGCGATCCTTCGTCGCTCGGACACCCCGTTGCCGACAGCACCAGAGCTCGCGTTTGGCCGACTCAAGGTCGACGAGCAGGGACACAGGGTCTGGGTCGACGAGAGCGAGGTCAGCCTGACCGCGCTCGAGTTCCGTCTGCTCAGCACATTTTTGTCACGTCGAGGCCGAGTGCAGACCCGCGATGCGCTCTTGCACGACGTTTGGGGGCATGCGCCCGGCTTGCCGACCCGCACCGTCGACACGCACGTGCAGCGACTGCGCAAGAAGCTCGGCCCCGCGTCCGATTACATCGAAACGCTGCGCGGCGTTGGCTACCGATTCCGTACCGACAATGTCGAGATGACGACGGCCTGAGCCGCGATCCCCATCGAGAACGCAGAGCGCCCGCTTGCATCCGCCGACCCGGAGCTCATGCGGGCGATCGACCACCAAGCCGACGCCCTGTTGGCCAGTCGTTCGGACCACGATGAGTTCATCGACCGCGTCCGCGAGTGTTCGGCCAAGATGCTTCGCGATGGTTCGTCGTCTCTGGCGGACGTTGCCCAGCTCCTGGCGATGACCCCCCGCACGCTGCAGCGACGATTGGCCGAACACGACACCTCCTTTCGTGAGGTCGTCGATGGCCTTCGTCGGGAGCTCCACGCACGGCTGGTCGCCCAGGGCATCTGCGCCCAGGAGATCGCGTTTCGGCTCGGCTATGCGGACATGGGTTCGTTCCGCCGCGCGCAGCGTCGCTGGAGCCGCTGAGCGCAACCGATGCGCTACACTCCTGGCCGTGGACCCCGGCGCGCCGTCCCTGTGGCTCGACGAATCTCCGGACAGCCGGCTTCTGGCGCTGGAGTCTGGCCCGCATGCGGTTGACGCGGTTGTGGTTGGGCTGGGCATCACCGGAGCGAGCGCCGCGCTGGAGCTGGCCGAAGCCGGACTCTCCGTGCTCGCGCTCGATGCCCATGGCTTGGGCTGGGGCGCCTCGGCGCGCTCCGGAGGCTTCCTGCTGGTGGAACACGCGATCGAGTACCCCGCTCGGCGAGCGAAGTTCGGCCGCGAGCGCATGCAAACGGTCATCGAGATGGCCCGTTCCACCCATCGCTTGATCGAGGATCGCTTTGCCAAGGCCGCCGAGCACAAGCGTTGCGGCAGCCTGATCCTTCCGATGGCCGAGGATGAGCAGGAACAGAAGGCCTTGGCCGCCGCCGCAACACTCCTGCGTGAGGACGGTGTCCCTTGCAGCCAGGGCGCAGAACACCGCGGACTGGAGGGCTTTGCGCCGGGCCTGTCGATCCCCGAGGACGGCGAGGTGCACCCCGGCAGGCTGCTCGCCGCGCTTGGAACGGAGGCCCGACGTGCCGGCGCGAAGCTACGCCAAGCCCTGGTGACGGGGTTGGATCCCAAGCAGCGGTTGATCACCACCGCGGATGCGACGGTCAGCTACGGCCTCGCCGTCGTCGCGGTCAACGCGTGGACGCAGCGCCTGCTCCCGCACATCGACATTCGCCCCCAGCGAGCCCAGATGCTCGCCACCGCGCCACGGGGTCCGGCGCGGACCCTCGAACCGGTCTGCTACGGCTGCTGGGGGTACGACTACTTTCGTCAGCGAGACGATGGCCGCCTGCTGATCGGAGGCCGTCGGCACCTGCATCGCGACAGCGAAGGCACCGACGAATCGATCCCCACTGCGGTTGTCCAGGACGACCTCGAGGCCTACCTCGCGCGACACCTCGGCGCATTCGGTCCCTTCGAAGTCGAGGCCCGGTGGTCCGGCATCATGGGGTTCAGCCCCGATGAGCTCCCGTTCTGGCAGCCCCTCCCGGACAAAGACGGCACGTCCTCAACCCACGTCCTGGGGGGCATGACCGGTCACGGAATGGGATTGGGTGCGATCTCCGGGCAGACCATCGCCCGGAGCTGCCATCGCGAGCTGGGCGCGATCGAGCAGCGACGCGCACAGCTCCTGCACGCCGACCGGCTACGAAGCTGAGCGGTGCCCCGCAACCGACCTCGACGCAGTCGCAGGCGAGTGCCTCCCCCGACCGTGCAGGTGTACGATCCACCCCACACGTGTGCATTTCACCCCACTCCTGGCCGAGTCCTCGCGCCGCAGCGGGACAACAACGGCCTGGCACCGCGATTGCATCGCACACAGGCGTGCGGCTTCGTTCGATGATCCTCAGCGCCCTCTTCCTCGCCGGCTGCCGGTCGGACTATGACGGCGAGAGCTTCCCGTCGGTGGTGGAGGGGCGCGAGGTCGAGGTTGTCGATGAGGTTCCCAGCGATGCACGGGTCATCGGGTTCGTCTCGGACAGTGAGGAGAACAACATCGATAGCAGCACCGTGATCGAAGAGGCGCTGTCTTGCGATGTGGAAAACCGGCTCATCCGGCAGATGAAGCGCACGGCAGCGGATGAGGGTGGCGAGTTCCTCGTCGCGTTGTTCTGCGAGACCACCGAGGAGGAAGAGGAGGGCTCGGTGTACTGCGAGACGTACTGCGAAGCCGACGTCGCTCGACGCTGGATTCACGAGCGCGGCTAGTGCCCTGGATCGGTGATTTCTTGAAAAAGTCAGTCACTGGTCGGAGTCCCCGAGAACCTGGATCGTCCGCTGCCCAAACCGCCCTGAGACTTCAGCTCGAGGAACTCGCCGCGGACTCTCCGGATGCGAGCGTCGTCGTGCAGGCGGACGCTTCGGTCGAGCACGGGCGCGTCGTCGACACCATGGATACGATCAAGCAGGCCGGCTTCACCCGCATCGCCATTGCGACCCGCTCGGACGAGTGAGTACTCTGCACGCGCATGACCCAGGTCATTCAGCTCCAGCCGCCCGTCGACCTCGAC
>CAYGTG010000257.1:0-9101 GCA_964352485.1 uncultured Nannocystaceae bacterium
ACCACATCTCCCTGGGGCTGATCGAGTCCACCCGCACCGAAACCATCGACATCACCGGTGAACACAGGGAATCCGGGCGCCGAGGCGTCTTGGTTCACTGGCACCGTCGGGTCGGGCTCGACAGATAGCGCGCTTCCGCAACTCCAGTTGCGGAGGCGCGTTTTTTTTTCCGAAGACCCGGGCGGCGACGAACACGCAACCTTGAACCCTCCACCGCGAGAGGACATTATTCGCCCATGCGGTCGATTTGTGGCACTGGGTGTATACTTTTAATCTGCCTCGGATGCGGAGATGGCGCAACGGCTGGCGGACCGAACGAGAGCTCCACCGATGCCGACTCCAGCACCGGTGGCGAATCCGGAAGCTCGAGTACCGCAACATCTTCGGCTGATCTCGCGTCGTCGTCGTCGACCACCTCGAGCGCGTCGTCCACCGACGCTACGGGGGCCGGCACATCGTCCAGCAGCGGCGCCGAGAGTACGGGGGGAAACCCTCAGCAGTTCAACGCAGGTTTCGACATCACCGACATCTCCCCGAATGAGGGCCACCTCGCGCTCAATGTGTACATGGGGGCGTACGGACCTCCGTTCGTCCGCGGCCCTGCCGAGTCGGTACACGACAACGTCTACATCCGCAGTTTCGCCGTGAGCTTTGGCGATGTTGGCTTCGTCGCCGCGGTCGCCGACCTGCCCGGCTTCGGCAACGACTTTACCGCTGACATCATCGCGCGGGTCGCCGAAAACACAGGGCTACCGCCCGAGAACATCATGGTCGGAGCGACCCACACCCACTCCGCCCCGGACTTCATGGGCCTGTGGGGCGGCGGCCCATCGGAGTATCGCGACCCCGTCATCGACGAAATCGTGGGCTCGATGAGCCGCGCTTGGCTCCTTCGTGAACCCGCCACCCTCGAGGTCTCGAGCGCCACGGGCCCCAACAACAACCGGCGCGGTTGGGACTTCACCGACGACTCGATCACCCTGCTGATGGCCCGTGATGAAGGCGGCGAGTTGGTCGGAAGCGTGGGCGTGTTCGCGGCCCACCCGACCGTCCTCGGACAGAGCAACCGCCAGATCTCCCGCGACTGGTGCGCGGGCTACATCGACACCATGGAAGCCCACACCCAGGCGCCGGCGGTGCTCTTCAACGGCATCCTCGGCGACGCGAGCGAAGCCAGCGCACCGGGCGAGTTCGCAGACGACTTCGAGCGGTCCTTCGCCTATGGGGCCCTCATCGCGGACCTCGCCCACGAAAACTCGGGGGCCGCCGATGCCATCTCCGGCGGCATCGTCGTCGACCACGCCACGTGGACCATGCCCGTCGAGAACGTGCTGTTCCAACTCGCGGCTGCGATCGACCTGCTCGACTACTCATTCTCAGACACCGGCGATGGACAGTCCGTTGCCGCCACGTCCACCTACGTCCGACTCGGCGAGGAGCTTCAGTTCGTCTCGTTCCCCGGCGAGCCACTCACGCGAACAGGACTCGAGGTCAAGATGATGATGACCACGCCCCACCAGGCCATCCTTGGCAACACGGGGCCCGCTTTTGGCTACTTCATCTTGGGCGATGAGTGGATGACCGGACGCAACGACGACTACGAGGAGACCGTCTCCCTGCACGAAACCGCCGGAGACCTCGCGGTCGAGGCGATCATGGACCTCATCGAGTCCGACCGATTCTAGCGAGCTCGTCGGGAAGGGGAACCTCTCGGTTCCCCTCGCTCTGGCAGCCAAGCTGCCTCCGCTCACCCTTCCAAGGTCGGGCTCCGCCCTCGCTCGTGAACCCCTCCGGGGACTCAGTCCTCTGATCGTAGAGGTTGTGAGATGCGCGTTCGCGCGAGCGCTCCGCTAGCGACCCACGAAATCGTAAAACGCGGGATCAGGCAGCTCCGGGAGGACGGCCCGCCGCATCAGCAGCGTGCGCACGGCCCACACATCGGAGAACACCCTGTACTTCAGCGCGGTCTGGTCGAGGTAGTCGACGCCGGCCGACCCACCCGTGCCTGTGCGACGGCCGATCACGCGCTCGACCATCCGTGCGTGACGCTGACGGAAGATCAGCATCGACTGCTCTAGGGCGACGATGCCATCGACGATCTCCCTTGGCCATGCCAGCAGGGGCAACTCTCGGTAGCTCTCGATGAAGACGAGCGCCGCTCGAATCCGCCGGGTCTTGCCGCGGTGTTCGTCGTCTACACCAGCGGCGGTGAGAAACGCCCGCGCCCCCTCCCGCTCCTTGGTGTAGCGGGCTCGCAGCCGCGCCTCGTCGGCTTCGGTCTTGGCCAACTCGACCGCGTCGCTCTCGTTGAACTCGCTCTGGCGAACCTGGGCAGCGAGGTAGTCCTCGATGAAGGCATCCACCGTGACCTCATCGCCCTCGTCTTCGGGGCGTGAACCTCGGATTGGCGTACGGAACAGCCACGCATCGATCGCGTCCTTGATCGACGGCGTGTCCTCGAGCCGAACCCGAACCCGCTCCGACGCGGCGGTCGGGTTGCCGTCTGCATCGCGGAGCGCATCGAGGTAGCTGTTTTCATGTCCCAACGCGATGCGGTCGTCTGCACCGAGGCCGAGCAGGATCTCGATCTCCCGCAGCTGAGCGCTCTGAAACCCGCTGGCGGGGGAAAGCTTGTCGCGAAACGCCAAGTAGTCGCGGGTGGTCATCGATTCCATCACCGCGAAGTGGTTCGCAACGCTGTGCATCAGCAGCGCGACCCGGCGGATGCCGCGTACCGCCGAGCTCAGAGACTGCTCCGGGACCCGCGGCGCCGCGAACAGGTCACGGATCGAAACCAGCTCCCGGATGATGAGTTTGAACCACAGCTCGTCGATCTGGTGAACGGTGATAAAGAGGACCTCGTCGTTCTCGAGCTCGCCGTCGTCCTGCCCCAGGCCGGACTGCAGCGAGAGGAGTTCCTCGACTTTGACATAGTCCCAATAGGTCGTCGGAGTGCGGCGCATCGCGCTCGCACGCTGCCACCAACGGGGTCCGCGAATCAAGCGTCTTCCAAGGCGTCGACCTCGAGCCAAGGTCCGCGGAGCAATACACCCGCGTGCTGCATCTCATCCGCGCTGAAGCAGGGGATGCGTGGAGTCACGCCACGCAGGACTGCGGCGACTCGAGACCTCTGACGAACCGAGGCGACGACGATCAGCGCACCGGTCCCATCCTCGGCGACGTCCTGGATCGCGGACACCCAGGCCTGGCGATGCTCACCGTCCACACGAGCAACGGGACCGGCGTCCGTATCGTCGACCACGGTGGCGAGAAAGGCCTCGGCATCGGGGGTGAGTCGAACGAGGCGGAGCGCTCCCAACCCTCGCAGCCCCTCGAGTTCGGGGTGGACCCAGTAGTCCTGCAGCGCCGCGCGTGCCCACTCGCACGCGAAGGGGCGTCCGGCTGCATCATGAAAGCGACCATCCTCGGCCACGAGCCCGAGCAGCACGTTCAGTGGTGGGACGCGAATGCGCTCCCGAAGGAAGCCGCGAACGATACGAAGGACGTCCTCGACCTCGAGCTTCGCCAGCGCGCGCGCCACGACCACCGGATGCGACTGCCGCGTCGACTCCAGCATGCGGTCGAGTCCCTGAAGGTCGACCAACTCGGGGGCGGCATCCATGACGGCTCGAAAGGTTCGCAGGACGACGGCATCGGTCCGGGCCCCGACCGGCAGAGGCTGACGCGGAGTCGAGCGCCCTGCGATGGCGATCTCGAGGGTGCCCTTGGGAATCGCGTCGCGAGTCTCGAGTTCGATGTCGGGCACCTCGACCCCGAGCGTCGCTGCGCAGTCGTGGCGCAGCTGTGCCAGTGCCCGCGCCAGCTCGGTACGATCAGAGACGGCGTCCGGGTGAAGCAGGACCCGAATCGCTCCGCCGTCTGGGTGCTGGGCCCCGGGAGAAGCGCTGGATATCCGACGGAGCGTGAGCACCATCGCGAACGTCACCAGCCCAACCGCCGTGAGCAAGAACGAAACCCGGGGCATGCCGGGAATGAGCGCGAGCACGAACAGCAGCGCCGCGGGAACGATCAGCATCGCAGGGTCGAGCCAGCGCAAGACCGAGGACCGCTCTTCGCCCTCGCGCCGGTCCACACGCGCAACCAGGACGCCGGCAGCCAGACTCACCAGCAGCGCCGGGATCTGGGCCAACAGCCCGTCCCCCACCGTCAGCTGCCCGTAGAGCGTCAGGCTGTCCATCCAAGACATCCCGTTGCGACCCACGCCGATCGCGAGTCCGCCGACGAGGTTCACCGAGGTGATCGCCAGCCCGGCCAGCGCATCGCCCTTGACGAACCGAATGGCGCCATCCATCGCACCATAGAAGCTCGATCGTTGGGCAAGCTCGGCGCGACGCCGACTCGCCACCCGCGCCGAGATAACACCCGCGCGAAGATCGGCATCGATCGCGGCTTGGTGCCCGGGAAGTCCATCGAGCGCAAATCGGGCGGCGACCTCCGCCACCCGCTCCGCACCGCGAGCGATCACGCCGAACTGGACGATCGTGATGATCGCGAACATCACCCCCCCAACGATCAGATCGCCGCGGACGACAATGGATGCGAACGCGTCGACGACCCGCCCGGCGTCCGCCTGCGAGAGGATCAGCCGGGTCGTGCTCACGTTGAGTGCCAAACGAAACAACGTCGCGAGCAGCAACAACGCTGGGAAGTTCGAGAACTCCGAGCTGCGGCCGATCGTCAGAGAGCCGACGAGCAGCAGCACCGACCCCGCCAAGCTGAAAGAGAGCAGCAGGTCGACCAACGGCGTTGGCAAGGGCACGAGCACGCACGCCAGCAGGGCCACCACGATGAACGTGGGTGCGACCGACGGAAGACCGCGCAGCAGCGAGCCCCCAGCGCGAACGAATGGATTGGTGCGTGGTGAGCCCGTGGCCACGAAGCCCGAGCCTATCAACGCGAGGCGAATCGCCCCCAAAAGCCGACGGCCGCGAACGGGTGCACGTGTTCAGGATTCGGTCAGCGGGCCGCGACCGAGCATCATCAGGCGTGACATCGGCGCTCTGGAAGAACGGTCGAGGTCCCCCGAAGCACCCGCACCCGCGCACCTCTCACTGGGCGAAGCAGTAGAGGCGACCGCTGCCCCCAGTGCCCTGTAGGTTCTGCGGCGCGCACCCGTTGCTGAGGTGGGCCACGTTCCACGAGGGACTGAAGTTAGGGTTGCCTGGAATGTCGCTGTGTCCCAGCTGCGCGATGTCTTCGCTGCTGTCCGAGGTCCAATCGAGGCAGGTGCTGTCCTGCAGGTAGGTGCCGTCTTCGTTCGATCCGGTCAGGATGTCGTGCTCGTTGCCGGGGACTTCGCTGCCGTTCTCATCGAGCACATACTGCGGGTCGCCGTTGGACAGGCCGTCGGCGTGCAGGGCTTCGACCGACTCGGCGATGACGTCGCCGGCAAAGTTCTGCCACGGTCCGGTCCCGATCCTGTCACGTGCGTCCTCGGTGCTCGTCGACAAATACGCTCGCCAAGTGCATTCGCCCTGTCCGACGGCGTCAGCGAGGCTCTGGCAGGTTGCGTCTGCCCCGTCGAGTCCACCGAGGTTGCCTCCGGCCTTGCCGCTGCCTTCGCTGGTGGCGAAGAAACTCATCCCCTCACAGGCGCCGGTGCTGGTCGTCGTGCTCGAGCCGCCCTCCTCAGAACCCGCCGTCGTTCCAGGGTCCGTGCTCGACGTGGTTTCTGCACCCCCGGTCGTGGTTTCGGACGTACCGGTGCTGCTCGAGCCGGTGCTTCCTTCAACCCCGGTCGTCGACGGGTCTCCGGTGCTCGGGGTGCCGGTGCTGGACGAGGAGCTCCCGGCACCTTCGTCGCCACGACCGCCGTCGTCGCCACAGCCAGAAACCAGCAGCACCCCGCCAAACAAGATTGCAAACGTTCCCCTACGCATAGGCGGACCGTAGCAATTTCCACCTCACTGGCGCGCGTCTTCTCGGTGAGCGCCGCCCCACGAAAGGCCCCGCGTGAGGCGACAGAACCCCGGACGAGGCTCAATGCCCCCACCCTTGGCCCGCTGGCTCAGATCCGCCAACGCACCGCGAACTCGGAAGCTCCCACGGTTCGGTCCTCGTGGGAACGGGGGCGGCTCAGTCGGGTTGGCCCTCGCACGCGTCGGTGCACGACTTCGCGACCTGGCTGCACTGGAGTCGGCAGGTCTCAGCATTCGTTGGGGACTCGCCGCGACACTGGGTTTGGCACCCGTGATCGGCCTCGAGACACGGCCCCAGGCAGGCTCGGGCTCCCGACGTGAAATCCAAGCTCGACATCGCCGCCTCGCTACAGTTGAGCATGCACGTGGCTGCGTTGGACTTGCCCTGGGGCTCGCAACGCGAGTCGCACAGTTCGAAGCGCGTCAACAGCGTGGCGCTGCGCTCCGGTTGGACTGTGCCCGGCTCGCACAACAGACGACAAGTCTCCCGATCGGTCTCCGAGAGTTGCACCCCTGCGGCACAGGCAGCCAGGCACGCGCCAGAGTCGTTGGCCTCGGCCGTCTCCGCCGGCGTCTCTTCCTGCAGTGGAGGCGTACAGGTCGGCTCGGCGAACCCGAGCAGCCAAACGCAAGATGAAAGGGCGAGCAACCGCATACCTCCAACCTCGTACATCCGGCGGACTTGGCAACCCCCAGCGGCCCCAGACGCGAGATTTGCGGCCAGCTCCCTGCTGCCTCGGCTACCCGTTGCCGAGATGCACGCGAAAATTCGTATGCAGGCTGCGCGCGGGCGGGTCGAGCTTGGCGGGCTCTCGGTCGAAGGCGACCGATGCCTGCACGCCGACCAGTCGCTGCATGAGCGCGTCGATCGGGCTGCCGGAGACGGGAAGCTCGGGGAAGGAGGGAACGACCTCGCTGCCATGGACCGGGTCGGACACCCCAGGCGCGGTCATCTCGAAGTCGATCCCGCCCGAGGCGCTGACCGGGTAGCTTCCAAAGTAGGCCAGCCCTCGCTCGACAAGCTGCTCGGGGGTGGTCACACCGGGGTCTCCTCGCAACAGGATCTCCGCCGCCGCGCGCGACGAGCCCTGGCTGCGATTGGCCTGCCCCTGGAGGGCCCAGGCCGCCGCATTCCAGCTCGCCCGGTCCTTGGCCAGCCGTGCATCCACCACAAACTGCGGACCGCCTTCCACGCCCGGCTTGGGTCCGCCGCCGTCGACAACCCGGTCGACCAAGACCTCGAGCACCTTGGGGTCGAGCGCAAAGACGATCGATTCGCCCGCCTGCACATAGTACAGCGCGATCGCCTGCGCGAACCCGCTGAACTCCCCGGGCGCCTTGGGATCGATGCCCACGCGCACGATGGCGAAGTCCCGATATCGGGAGTCCTCGCCCCACTGGACCATGCCCGGTGCGACTTCATTGACCATTCCCCGGATCGCGGTCAGCACGACGATCAGCGAAGTGGGGTTGCGAACGTGCGCCGCAGCGTACACCGGTAGTTTACCGACCTTGCGTGCGATCTCGAGGTCCTTGTCCCGGTCTTCGCCGAGCTTGTCGGACTTTGGTTGCGGGAGCTGGATGTCGTCGTCGACCTCGATGATCATGTCGAGGACCGCCCGCCTGTCGAGGCTGCCCACCATCACCCAGTCGCCCAGCCATCCCAGGCCGATGTCCTTGTTGCCGGTGAGGCTGCTGGCCGCACGGTCGAGGTCGCGGCGCACCGACGACTCTTTTCCGACCGCCCAGACCACCTGCAGGCCATCGTCGATCGCGGGCACTTCGATGCGCTCGGTCCCCACGATCTCCTCGATTTCGCTGTAGTCGGTTCCGGAGATGAGGGGCAAGACGCGAACGTCGATGACCGCCTCTTCGGCTCCGGGCTCGCCTTCGAGGTCGAGGCGAATCGCGACCGGGTCGATGAAGCTGCGCCAGTAGTCCTGGTACCCCCGAATGAAGGTCGCGTAGGCGTCCTTCTCCGCCTCGGTCACCATCGCCGGCCGGGGCAGATCGATCATCGGTGTCAGCGCGGCTGGTCGGCCCCACGACGATTGCGCACCGCTCCCGGGCGCAAAGGCGATCGTTTCGCCATTGGTATGTGTGAGCTCGTCGCGATCGAGCAGGCCAGAGGCGATCAACGCCTCGGTGTCGGCCGGTGCCTTGCCTTCGAGCCAGCCGTACAGCAGCGCGCTGTAGCCGGGCGTGAGCAGGTCCGCGAGCGCGCGCTGACGGCGGGATGCCAAGACCTTCTGCTCGGCGCCCACGACTTTAGCGATGAAGCGGTCGCTGAGAAACGCGAAGCCTTGATGCTCGCCCGGATCGCGCGCGAGCATGTAGCCTAGGTCTGGCTCCTCGGAGAGTCGTGGGCGCTTGCCGTCGACCGCGTCGAGCACCGCCCGGATCGCGCCTTCGCTGTTGGAGACGATCGCCACCTTGTCGACCGACGCCCGGTGCTGGCGGACAACGCCACGAGGGTCGCGATGCACGGTGATCGTGTGCGAGCCGTGGACGATGCTCGACGCTGCGATCCCCGGCACCTCAGACTCATACGCGCTCATGTGGCGCGCGAGTTCGGTGTCGAACGCGGACTCGTTGCCCAGCGCAAACAAGAACGTGACATCGCTGCCCTCGCGTAGATACGGGTCACTCCCCACGATCGCGACTCGCTCCACCACCGTGTGCCCCAGCGTCTTCGCCAGGCCTGTGCGCCGCAGCCCGAGCTGGGCCTGGTAGCGCTTCGCCAAGCCGTGAACCTCCCCCCGCTCCTCCATGACGTGCGCCACCGGGGTGATCCAGGTGTCGGCTTCGTCGAGCACCTTGAGAAACACCCGAATGTCATCGAAGCGCAGGTACCAGAAGTCCGCCGGTGCGACCGCTGCAAGCGGCTCTGGGGTGCCTCCGGTGGGGTTCGCGAGCGCTGCAGTCATCTCCGCCCACGGATGCTCTTCGAGCGCAGGCCCCTCCAGCTCGGTCAGCGGGATCTTGGCCGGGCCCGGCTTCGCTCGCAGACGCAGACCACGGTCGTGCTGCAAGGCCTCCTGCATCGACGTCGCGGCGGTCGTGGTGTGCATGAGCTCGGACAACTCGGTTCGCCGCGGCCGCGTCGCGGTCCCCACCGTTGCCCCGCCCCCCTTGCTCGCCCCGGTCACCGCCGACCACACG
>CAYGTG010000258.1:0-9083 GCA_964352485.1 uncultured Nannocystaceae bacterium
GTCGGGGAGGTCGGGGAGGTCGGGGCCGGTTCCACAGCCGGAGCATGCTCGGGCTTGGACGGTGACGGCTTGGGGCTGCAGGCAGCGCAGAGTCCGAGCAGGAGCCATTGAAGCCTCACGGGTAGACTCTACCTTCCTTCTCGCTCCGGAGGAGAGCTCCGGGAGTTCGTGTCACCCGTAGTGGACACCTGACGGCGCCTACGAGCCCCTGACCACACGGTTTTCCAAAAACAGCGCTTGATTGAGGGCTAGCGCCCCAGCAGGCCATTCACAACCCGAACGGGGATCAGCACGATGGCGACAATGAGCTCGACGGCGATGAACAGCGGCATGGCCGCCCATCGGACCCACCGCCGGGCTCGATAGGGCCACCGGGGCGTCTCCGCCCAAGGACGAACCTTCGGCGGTGCGTCCCGCACGGTTCCGCCGAGTTCATTCAACGCGAGGCGAAGCGAGCCTTCAAGGTAGGGGTGCAACACGTTGAAGTCGACCGTCCACGTGTGGTCGTCACAGGCCTCGATCCAGATGGTACCCAACGAACCATCAACCTCGATTTCCCAACGCTGCTCCTTGACCAGGCAGACCACGGACTGTCCCGTGATGCGTTCGAGCGCATCACAGAGCATCCGGCTCGAAGGCGCCCGGTCCTCGAACGGAATCGTCGAGATCTCGTACGCGCCCATCACCGGGTAGGTACTCGGGGGAGAAGGCCGAGTCAACGGCACGGCACGGCACGGCCCGCGCAAGAATCACACCAGACTCGACGGCGTCGTCCCGACCGGGCTTCGACGTCGCTTGTACCCGAATCGAGAACCCACGAGGTGGCGATCTGAACCCCTACGATTCACGGGAGGCTCCCGGCAGCGAGCGTCGGGGCCAAGCATCGGGACCCTCCAAGCGGTCCTGCGGGTGCACTCGTTGACCCAGGGACGATGCAACCTCGCGGTCCCCGGCGCGTCTCGAGGTCGATGAACCGTGCCCTGCTCACGTTCGCATTCTTGGCGCTCGGTGGATGCTGCAGCACGCCCGCAGACCCACGTGACCCCGGCGCGTCCAAGCAGGCCAAGCGGCTCGACGCGTGGTTTGCCCTGCTACGCGATGAGAAGGACGAAGAGGCCTACGCGCTGCTTCGGGGTGCCGGCGAGCCGATAGGCGCCGGCATCTCGTTGGAGGGGTTCAAGATGCGCGTCGACGCGCTCGGGATGCGCACCGCCTCGTCGATCGAGTGGACGCGCGTGCACGACCTCGACCACCAGGCAGAAGGACCCCTGGGGCTCATCGGGGCCTGTCTCATCGAGAACAACGTCGAGATGGACGCTGAACTCACGACCCCGTCCGGGCCTCACACCTTCTCTACCATGTGGATTCCGGGGGAGTACGGCGGACTGTGGCGCGTGAACGTGGATGGCAAGCGACTGATCCCGTAACGCGCTCGCTCGCCGCGCTCGAAACGGGGCATCAGACGATGGTGTGGCAAGATGCGTTCGAGGGGCGAACGGCCTGTTTGGTGGAGCCGACTGTGCTCGCTGAATCAGCCGGAACCTCGGATACGAGGTGCCGATGGCCATCGCCACAGTTGCATGAACCTCGCGGTCCTACGGCTTCGACCAGGCGCCGAACTCCACGCGGCGCATACGGTCCCGCGCTTGGGTCAGCAGATTGAGCCACACGTGGATCGCCAGGGCGTTGAGCTGGAGGGTCTTGTCGGACACTGACGCCGCACCGAGGCGTCGGATGTCGAGCGCATCGCGGAACATGGGGCCGTCGGCATCTGCATCTGGGCGCTCAGGCTCGTATCCGACGACGACGAAGGGAAGGCGCTTCGGTTCCGCGGGTTCGGAGGACTGCACGGCTCGTCCCGATGGTTCTCGCCAAACAATGCGGGGGACTGGATAGTCCCAGTCATCGACGTATGAAAACTCGACGGTGTAGCGGGTCGTGGGCGTCGCGAGTTCGCCGTGCCAGCAGTCGAGCAACCCTCGATCGGACGCCTGGATGAGAATCCACTCCGAGCATCGTTCCATCTGTGCCGCCATGCGATACACGACCGGGACCCCCTCATCTTCGGAACGACACTCAAGCCGGGTCGACGGATCGGTCGACCGCGTCGAGCACATGAGCGAACGCCCGTCGGACCGAAGCTCGAACTCGACGTCGAACTCGAACGAGGACAGGTTTCGATCGCCGGCGTAGGCCAGCACCTGCATCTCGACGAGCCCATCATCCGGAGTCTTCCACGCCTTGGAGGTCCATGCGCCCGCGGCAAGTCGCGTGCGATCCTGCGGAGTCAGCCGCGTCCTTTGTCCCGCCGAAAACAGCTGCTCATACCCGTCCGGGTGGACGACCTCGGGGGGCTTCTGAGGAGAAATGGTGCACCCCGACAACACGGCGCTCGCAAGCAACAAAGTTCCCTGCTGTCGTCTGCGCATCGTGCGGGAACGTATCTGCCGCGGCACGCCTCGGCAATCGGCCGCCGACACACAGCGTCCGTCTGGTGACTCGCGCCACTCTCGGCGAACCTCACCGATGCGAAGCCTCACTGCGCTGTCCTCCCCTTCGCATGTCCCGGCACGGTGGGCGCTCACCCTTCTCGGTCCCATTCTGCCGCGGCCACGGTTTCGAGGTCTTCGGCGTGCGGTCCGTTGTTGCCTTCCTCGGCGATGATCGCGACGACCCTTCACCGCGTCGCCCTCCGAGTCCTCACCCGGCCCGGGGCTGCTCGCGGATGACTTGGGAGCACTGCCCCTCGGCGCAGATCGCACGAGACTTTGGCGATGGGCTCGGCTCGCAATCGACGCACGCCATCTCCCAACGCTCGAGTTGCGAGAAGCACTCGCTGTGCGTCCGGGCAACGCTGGTGGTTCCGCCGCAAGGACCTTCGACCACCTGGCAGTCCCGGTCCTGGTTACAAGCCCGCATCACCTGAGCCTGCTCGCTCATCCGTGCCGCTGCGTCACCGCAGTCCAGCTGACGTTCGATGCCCGCGCACGGACCGGGGTCCTGCGGAGGCGAAGACTTGTCGGGCCCGCTCGGACTCGCCGAGAACCGAGCCGACGGGTCCGGTGTCTTCGTGCATCCACAAAGCGAGAGCGCCGACAGAAACACGAGTACGGCAGACCAGGGCATTGCCGAGGAATCTACGAGACTCGAGGGGCCCCGTCGAGTCGCCTACTCGAGCACCCTGTAGCGTCGGACGTGGACGTTCTCGCCCTCTCCGAGTTCCGTCTCCCAGCCCACGACGACCACCGTTCCGTCCGGACCTACCGCGACATCGAGACCGACGTCGTTGAGCGAGGCGTCGTTGTTGTGGGTGTCGCTCCATAGAGGGCTTCCCTCCAGGGTCCAGCTCCCCACGAACATGTCGTATTGCTGACCGACGACGCTGGTGCCGCCGGCCACGAGAAACCCCTCGTCATGGATGGCGATTCCATAGGCCACGTCGAAGCCGGGATCGAGGTCTGAGAAGTGGACCACGTCGAGCAGCGCCGAGCGGTGCTCCATCCATCCGTCTCCGGCGACGAGGACACCACCGTCGCGATCGGAGGCGACCGTGAACACGGGCTGAGGCATCGACAGTTCGAGGGCAACGAGTTCGCCATCACCGGAGAGTCGCCCCAACAGTCCAGTCTCTACGCCGAGAGTCTCGTTGCTCACGCCCCCGAAGACAACGTCTCCGTTGGGTGCGACGGCGACCTCATGCAAACGGTCGTTTTGGCCAGCCGCCCCAGAGTGGACCCACGACCACTGGAGGGCTCCCGCGGCGTCGTACTTGGAGACGCGCACATCGAGCCCCTCTCCAACCTCTCTCGATCCGTACGCCACGACAACCGCACCTGTTTCGTCAACATCGACATCGTATGCCGCGTCGCCGTCTTGTGCCGCGCTCCCGCCGTCCGGACCATCGAAGACAACCTCCCAAGCCTGATCCAACGAAGGGAGCATCAGACGCCGGACGAGGCCGTCGTTGCCGGCTCCCTCGTCTCGGCTCCCGGCCACAACAATGTCCCCCGATGGATGCAGCGAGATTCCGTGCAGCCCGCCGTCAAGGCTCGGGGACGGATTCAAGGCCGCCTCCAGCGTCCCGGAGGGAGAAATCGAGAGCAACATCGGGCTCGCCTCGCTCCTCCCCACCGCCCGGGACCATCCGGTGATCCAAGCGGTCCCGGCGTCGTCGACAACCACCCCCGAGGCGAGTTCTTCTCCAAAGTGCAGCGACTGGGCATCCATGAGCTCGAACGCAAGTTGGCAGTCTGCGCGACAAGCATCCCCGTCCTGCGTGTTCCCGTCGTCGCAGGTTTCCTCGGCTTCGACGATGCCGTCTCCGCAGAGGCTGGGCGCACCATTGCCTGACGAAATGCTGCCCTCGGAGTCGGCCTCGGTCGCGTCTGCAGTCGAGCCCGTCGTCGCGCTGGCAGAAGTCGCACTGGAGTTCCCGGTGGAGGACGATGCCTCGACGGATCCGGTCGATTCGACGCCCGGAGTCGACCCGGAGTCCGGGCCCGCCTCGGAAGCGACGAGAGGGTCTGAGCACGCGCTGATTGTGATTGCGAGGCACCCGCAGGTGAAAACTGTCCGTTGCACAGCGGCTCCAACGAGCCTGTCGCGACCCGCCTTACATCGGGCGCGGTCTCGACCTACGCATCTGCGGGGGTCAGCGGCGTTTGCCCCGGATCGAGACTGACAGGTGAGGTGTGGCGATGTACCCCTAGAGCGCACCGCATCCGATGCGGGGACATCCACCATGAAACTCATCAACGCCGCTCTGGTCGTCTGCCTGTCCACATTGATCCTGGGCTGCGACGATGAACCGTCTCGTACTGCAGCGACTCCGCCGTCGAGCGAGGGCGGCAAGGCGGATGAAAACAGCAGCGCCGACGCGTTGTGCGGGTCCGCTGAGGACGACTACCTGCAGTGTCGGCAGAGCTCGCCCGATGGCGTCTCGTGCGAGGGAGAACTCAACGAGGAGTACGGGAGCGCCAACCTGTGCTGCGCGCAGCAGGGAGACCACGCGTTCTGCGACCTCTCAGGCTCTTCGTGGTGCGAGTCGGCGGCCTCAGATCTGGCGGCGTGTGAGCTGGAAGCCCCCTCGGACGTCTGCCAGGAGTATCAGGCCTCCGCTTACCCCCTCTTCGAGCTGTGTCGAGACGAGTCCTCCGTTCGAGCATGCGAGGGAATCTCGGCTGACTTCGAAGAGTGTGGGGCCAATACGCCCGACGACCTCTCATGCGGCGAGTACCTCCATGAAGAGTATCCCTGGAGCGGCAACTGCTGCGCACTCGCCGGATTCGATGAAGTCTGCCGCGCGTACACAGAATCGTTCAACGAGTCCACCTGTGTCCTGATCGCGTCGAGGTACGACGACTGCGTCAACAGTTCCCCCGCGGACTTCGACTGCGACGTCTACCTCCAGGACAGCTTCCCGCTCGGAGGCAACTGCTGCGAGTACGACGGGTTCGAGGCGGTATGCAGCGTCTACGGCTCGTAGCGGGCAGCAGGCTCGGGGTGCGAATCCAGCCAGGCTCGAATCTCTAAAGAGGCGTCGGGCTCGACGAGCCTCGCGGCCTGGGCAGCCACCGTTCGCGCTCGTGACAATTCGCCACGGCTCTGCAAACCGCGGGCGAACGCAAAGAGCGCCTGAGCCGTCGTCCCGGGGTCAAGATCCGCTCTCGAATAGCGGTCGATGACGGGTTCGAGCAACGCCATCGCTTCAGGGGCCCGGCCCGCCGCAGTCAAGACATCCGCGCGGAACGCCCGCGCGATCATTGTATAGGGATGCTCATCTCCAAAGTTTTCATGGGCCAGATCGAGGGACAGCGAAGCGCGCTCGAGCGCCGCGCCTTCGTCTCCCATCTTCGCGAGGGCTCGCGCGAGTTCGTGCACGAGCGTCCACCGCAGATGAGGGTCCTGCGACAGGATTACTTCGCCTTCGAGGGCGACCAGCTTTGAGACCGCTTCCTGTGAGCGACCAGCCTCGGAAAGTGCCTCGGCGATGTGGATTCGGGCAAGAACTGCCGGCTTGGAGTGCTCTCCGTAGAGCTTGGAATCGACGGCCTCGGCCCGGCGGTAGAGCGCGAGCGCGTCGGCGATACGTCCAGTTCTCACTCGCGCGAGCCCGAGGTTGTTGGACGCGACGGCGATGAAGGGATGTGACGGCCCGACGGATGCCTCGAACTGCTCGAGCACCGATTCCAAGATTTCGGCGGCTTCCTCGTGCCGGCCCAGCTCGATGTAAGTAGCCCCCACCGCCCCGAGCAACGCCGTCGCATGCGGGTGAGACTCACCGAGCGTGGCGACGCAGCTCGTGTAGCCGCGCTCGAGTTCTTCGAGCGCTTCGGCGCGCCGGCCCAGTCGCTTGAGCGCGTTGCCCAGATCGTTGTGGACGACGTGCGCCTGATCGCGGGCGCGTCCTCCCTGTTGTTCGAGCGCGTCCCGATACAGCGAGACCGCGCCCTCGATGTCCCCGTCCAACTCCGCGACAAGACCCTTCTGATAGGCGAGGTCCCACGTGTTGAGTTCGAGCTGTCCGGCGAAGATCCCCGACAGACGGATCCAGTGGGATGCCTCGGACGATTGCTCGAGCGTCACGTAGGCGCTCGTCAGAGCCTTCGTTGTCCCGAGCGTCAGCTTGGCATCGCCAGCCTCCGTCGCTGCGTAGTACGCCTCTCGATACGATTCGAGCGCGGTCTTCCGCATGCCCTCGCTGAGCTCGGCCTGGCCGCGCTCGAGCAGCGCTCGCCCACGCAGTGACGATGTCGCGTCTGCGCCCGAAGCGAGGGCCTCATCCGCCAAGCGTCGCCCCTGCGCGTAGCGGCCAAGCTTCCTGTTCGAGCGCGATGCGGCGAGGAGGACCAGCACGGTTTCGGCCTGCTCGGGATCGATGTCTGCGTCGGCCTCCCCTCCAAGACACTCGACCAGCGGCTCCAGTTCGGAGACGGCCTGCGCTGCCCGCATGATGGATCCGGCCTCGAGCGTAGCCAGGGCCTCGACCAGCGCGTGCAGCTCGATCCTCCGCCGGATCAGACAGCGAAACTCCCGCTCCGCATCCACGTCCTGCTCGATGCGAGACGCCTTCTCACAGACGCTCGAATACCGGTCCAACCACTCTTGTGCATAGCTGTCGAGGCCGCCCTCCACCCTTTGCCAAGTCGCGCTCGCCACTGGGCTCTCCGTCGCCAAGATCGCCGTACGAACCTTCGAGCGCTTGGATACGTCCCAGATGCCCTCGAGCTCTTGATCGGGCGCCGCGCAGCGTGAGTGTGGCCGCTCGACCCACGCGTACAGCCCCCCGGCGCCGACGAGCACGCCCAGCAGACCGACCACGACATTGCGCTGAGTCCGGGGCTCCGGCCGCGTCAGGCCCTGGAGCGTGACCGCCGACGGACGGGCATCGGCCTCGGTCACCAACCCGCGGTGGAGTACGCGCCGCAGCCGGTGCCCCGCCGCGGTGGTGTCGGATTCTGGGAGAACGTGGTCGATCGCCTTGCACAGTGAAAACACGTCCGAGGCGGGCGTCGCGGGATCCCCTTCGTGCAGCTCGGGCGCCATGAACTTCGGCGTTCCCACCAGCGTCGCATTCGCCGCGCGAGGATCGCCCGCGGCGTCACCCACCAGCTTCGCCACTCCCAGATCCGCGATGCGCGGAACGCCAGCGCCATCCACGAGGATGTTCGATGGCTTAATGTCGCGATGGATCAACCCTGCTTCATGAATGGCGGCTAAGCCGCCGGCGAGGCGGTTCAGCAAGGTCAGCAGATCGAGGGCGGTCGGCCGATCGCTGTGTGCCCATTGCGAAAGCGGTTGCCCGTCGACGAGCTCCAACGCGATGAAGGGCCATCCTGAGGAGAGGCCCACATCGAACACGCCCACGACATTTGGATGATGGACGCGAGCGAGCATCTGCCCCTCCCGAATGGTGATGCTCTCGCGCAGCGGGTCATCATCGACGGCGCACGTGAGGACCTTGACGGCGACCATGCGATCGAGCGCAGTATCGTGGGCCCGATAGACTTCCCCCATCGCTCCACGCCCTACACGGTCAACAATGGTGTAGCGCCCCAGCGCGTATCCCCGCTTCAACGCGGGGCGCTCATCGGCCTCGCCCATGTCCACGCGAGTCTACCGGGTTGCGACACGGAGACCCACAACCGCCGTGCTAAACTCCTGAGGCTTTGAGCGCCGAGGACGACAACGCTCAGGGCGGTGACGACACGCTCACGAGCCCAGTGGACTTGGAGAAGTGGGCCCCCGCCGGGGAGCCAACCCTCGAGCTTCTCGTGCCCGAGCGGCGTCTCATCCCGGTTCCCCCCGGGTCCATTCTGGTCGGTCGCGAACCCGGCCCCAAGGGCATCGCGCTCGACTATCCGGGGATCTCTCGCGAGCACGCGCAGTTGACCCGTTCCTTGGGCCGCTCCACCTCGATCATGGACTTGGAGTCCAAGAACGGCACAGTGGTCAATGGCTCCGTGGTCCGGGTGCGCAACCTGCAGGAAGGGGATCGAATCGTGCTCGGCTCTGAGGTTGAGCTGCGCTTCACATTCTGTGTCGTCGCCAAAGCGCCTGCTGTCCTCACCCCGAGGGAGCGGGAGGTCACGTCACTGGTCGCCGCAGGCCTGACGAACAAAGAGATCGCAGCACGGCTCGGCGTGACCCGTCACGCCATCGACGCGGTCCTGCGCTCAGCGTTCAAACGGGCGGGAGTCCGAACTCGCGCCGCGCTGGTGGCATGGTTCGGAAGCTCGGCCTAGCACGACTTGATCGGGACCCCGCGGTGTCGCGCGGCGCTCGTGGTGTGCACCGGGGAGAACCACCTCGCCTCGGAGCTGGTGCTCGGGACGCCCCCTGTCCACGGTCGTCTACCTGTGCATACGAGCGGGAGGGGAGCTCCGCCTCCCATGCCGCTCGGGGAAAGAAGCCGAGGCGCTCGCCCTCGTGATTGCACACCTGCCCCACGCCTACGCGGGCTTCGACCACGACGTCGAGCGCAGTTTTCTTCGTGATCCGGCGTCTCTTTGACCTCGGACTCAGCCCTCTTCAGTTCGCGGTCATCGAGAAGATGGCATCACGTCCGCCGCTCTTGATCGGCG
>CAYGTG010000259.1:0-3385 GCA_964352485.1 uncultured Nannocystaceae bacterium
TGCGGCCCAGCGCTCGCCGTCGCCGGCGTTGTGGATGCTCGGGCTGCTGGCGCTACGCCGTCGCAAGAGCAGGAAACGGACCACGCAAGCGGCCGTCATCCTCGCGGTGCTGGCGACCAGCACCACGGCGCAGGCCGAGGAAGAACCCAGCGCGGTGTTCTTCCTCAACTACGACGGGCCGGTCATCGAAGGAGGGCCGGACGACGCGACCATCAACCAAGGCGGCGTGTGTCCGGGCACGTATGAGGTGTTCCCAGAAGGGAGCCTTCGCGAGGCGAGCATCCAAGCCACGCGATCGCATTGGGAGCCCAACTTCAACGTATCGATCGTCAGCGAGCGCCCGGCGAGCGGCGACTACTCGATGAACGTCGTCGGACTGCAGATCACTGGCAACGGATGTGGAAGCAACGGAAGCGGCAAGGCGCCGCTGGACTGCGGCAACGAGAACCCCCGCAGTGTGTCCTACACGTTTGCGAACGACCAAATCGAAGCCAACCTCATCGCCAACACCAACAGCCATGAAATCGCGCATGCGTTGGGGCTCATTCACATCGAGGACACCACAGACATCATGTTTCCGCTGGCCGTCGCCATGCCGCGCACGTTCGTCGACGACTGCTTGGTCACCGACGTTTCGGACGGCGGAGGCTGCGAGGCGGAGCATGAGGAGTTCTGTCCTCCGGGCCAACAGAACGCATACCGGGAACTCCTGACCATGTTCGGGCCGGCCTTCGCCGACGTCGAACCGCCGGTCGTTGAAATCACCATGCCCGCGGAGGGGGAGTCCTTCGATGTCCCCACCGGGCTCATCACGGTCATTGCCGAGGGGTCCGACAATCGCGGCATCCGTGAGGTGCGGCTGCTCATCAACGGCGAAGAGCATGCCGACATTGGCACGTCGAACCCCACCTACTGGGGCGTTCGCGATCTCCCAGACGGCAACTACTTGCTGGAGGCCGTGGCGACCGACCACAGCGGCAACGAGACGATCAGCGCCTCGGTCGAGATCATCGTGGGTGAGGGCGGCCCCTTGCCCAGCGATACCGAGGGCGACACCGACGGAGACGACGACCCCACCGACGGCCTGGATGCCGATACAGACGACTTCGCCGGACAAGACGACGGAGACGGCGGGGGTTGCCGGCACCGGCGCGGCGGCGCGCCACCGTGGCTCGCAGCTCTGGCGTTGGGCGTGCTCTTCGTAAGCAGAAAGCGCTGAGAGCCGGACTGGGGGTCATCGGCAGCCGCTGAAGTCGAACGTGCAACCTGCGGAGCACGCCAACCGGCCACTCACAAAGCCTTGGCTCTCGCACGTGGCCTCACCCACCGAGCCATCGCACTCCTCGGGCGACGTGACGTTGCCGTCTCCGCACGTATCGCACCCCGAGAAATCGAACCGGCAGTTGTCACCACAGGTGACGTCCCCGCTTCCCAACCCCAAGAAGAAGCAATTGTCGCGCTTGACGTCTCCCTCGCACTGCTCGGGCGCGATGATGGCTCCGTCACCGCAGAAGAAGCTCAGGCACGAGGACGTGCGGACGGTGCACAGCTCGGGATCGCAGATGAGCGTGCCTCCGTCGAAGGGCTCGCCCCGCGGGTTCTCGAAGTCCGCGCACCGCAGCTCCCCAAAGTCACTGACATCGCACTCCTCCCCCGCCGCGACATCGATGACGAAGTTCCCGCACAGCTGTGGGCCGGTGGAGCTGCTCGAGCTGCTCGAGCTGCTCGTCCCGGCGCCCGTGCTGCTCGTTGCCCCGGTCGAATCGTCAAGTCCAGCGGTCCCCGTTGCGGTGATGTCGGTATCCTCGAACATCACATCGTCCGTCACGCTGACCGGGCAGCCAGCGAGCAACATCGCGGCGAGGGCCGTCGTAGACAGCTTGGCGTTCACGACTGCCCCCTATGGTTGGAGGGGCGATCGGAGCGGGATGTGGCTCGTAGACCGCAGAGCAACACAACCAGAGCCAAACCGAGCCGGCCTTGTGACGTGGGGTGAACCCCGAACTGGCAGCCAGACCCACCATCGCCGTCTTCGGCCATTGAGTCCGTATCGGCGGCCTCGCCAGACTCCCCCGCATCGTCCGTGCCCGCGGCTTCTCCAACATCCACAGAGACCGGCTCGCTTCGGCCGGTGTTGCCGACCTGGTCGTACGCCACGACCTCAAACGTATAGCTACCGTCTTCCAGGTCGGCGAGCGTCCACGAATATGGTGGCTGCATGAGCGGTGTCGCTTGATCCACGCCGTCGACGAACAGCTCAACCCGGATGACCGAGACATCATCCGTTGCCTCCGCGACGACGGTCACCGTGGCGGGAGCGGGGAGGACCGAGCCGTCGGAGGGGGACGAGATGGAGGCCGCAGGTGGCATCGTGTCGACAACCTTGGGGCCGAGAATGGACAGGAGCTCCTGCACTGAGTTCTGCCCTCCCGCGTCACAAAAATCGTCGTGTTGATCGGAGCAGAACACGGTCCCGGTCAGGGGATGGCACTCGTCGAGGAAGCTGGGGTCGGCGACTCCACCTGCGGTGGGGTTCATGATCTCGGGGCCGTAGTTGACGTGGTCCAGACCGAACGTGTGGGCGATCTCCTGGCTGTTCACAGTGGCGACGTGGTCCGCGGACCAGTTCTGCTCCGACGCGACAAACGAGAACGAGATGTTGTTGGGGTTGAAGTTGCCGCAGTCGACCGGGGCGACACCTCCTCCACCCGAGGCTACTGGGGCGCAGCTGGACATCCCCACCATGTTCATCGTGTAGTCACCCGAGACCGGACGTTCGGAGACAATGTGGACATTGAAAGCGTCCCAATCCTTGATCGTCGCCTGAATGCTGGCGTCTTGCTTGGCGCCCTCGCCGTACGCCGAGATCGGTTCGGAGCAGATCTCGCTGGCATCAGCCCGCGAGTCCTCCTCACCAAAGCCCGCTGGGCTCAGGGTGGCGCCGCCGTAGTTGAGAAAGATGACGTGAGCCTCGGCACTCAGCGGCCTTGGCCCTCCCCGGGGCGCAGCCGAGCCCACCGGGCCCAAGCGATCGTACGAGAGGTCTGCCCCCCGTAGCGCCAACGGATCTGTCTCCGGCGGGGGGGCTGCATGGGCATCCAGCGGCACCCCTACAGCCATCCAAGCCAGGCCCAAGATGGACGAGGTCCCAAGAAGGCCTCTCCGACGACGTATCACGCCGCTACTTACCCGCGAGGCATCACGTGGTTCACACCGTCGAGGACCAGGTTGGCGCGCGAGACTCGAATGGAGCGCAGCCAGGGATGGGGGTTGCTTGTTCGACGAAGCTGCCGCCGTACGTCGAGTTCGAACCAAGAGGGGGCTGGCGGTAACACCCAACCACGCGGCTCGACGCGCGGCCGCGGACGTCCCATGCACACCCTGT
>CAYGTG010000259.1:3395-9021 GCA_964352485.1 uncultured Nannocystaceae bacterium
CCCTGTCGCTCATTGTCGCCTTGGCGGCTAGCCCCTCGGCTCCCCCTGCGGAGGTCGAGTTTCGGACCATGGACGAGCCGGGCACGGTCGTCCCGCTGGTGGACTCGCGGCCACGACCCACACGCAGCCTTGCGCTGCGGCTCGTCAGCTTCGCCGGGCAGACCCCGCCGGACGTGGAGATCGCCGAAGCAACGGCGATCCTGCAAACCGGCGCCCGGTCGTTCGCGGCATTCTACGCCGAGAACTCCTACGGGATGCAGCCCTTCGAGGGCGAGGTGTTCGGCTGGTACGAGGTGCCGGGTCTGGAGGATCCATTTTCCGGCGGGTGCCCGAGCACAGAGGGACTGAATCTGCTCTTCTCCGAGGACGCCGACGAGGACGCCTTCGACCACCTGGGCACCTACTGGCCCAACGATCCCGACTGCTTGGGGACCGCGCTCGGAGCCCAGGGGAGCGTCGGCGATCCGGAGCGCACTACGAGCTACAACGGATCGCTGAACTGTCGCCTGCTGGTCCAGGAGGTCGGCCACAACTTCGGGCTGCACCATTCGATGTCCTACCAGTGCCGTGATGAGGACAATGCACTCACCGCGTACTCGGACAACTGCAGCTCGGCGGAGTACGGCCACCCCTTCGATCCGATGGGCTCCGGACCCTGCGGGCACTTCGCCGCCTACCAAAAAGCGTACATGGGCTGGTTGCAGGAGTGCAACAACATCACGGTCACCGGAGACGGCCGCTACAACCTCCTGCCGCTGGAGCTGCCGTGCGACGGAACGCAGAGCCTCCGGATCCCGATCGGAGATGGCCTGTACTACTCCTTGGAGTATCGCCAGCCGATCGGCGTCTTTGACGGACCCAATGCGGTGTGGCCCGAGGGGGCAGGTCTGTCCGGCGTGTTGGTGTACGTCGTCCGCGACTATGCGTACGACCCCAGCGCGGACAACCAAGGGCCGACGGGGCGGCTGTTGGACATGACTCCCGGATCGGGGGGCGCCAACTTTCCAAACGCTCCCCAGGGCATCTGGGGCGACCACACCGACGCCTTCATGCCCGTCGGAGACACGTATCAGGACTATCTGGGACGCGTCGAGTTCACGGTGGAGTCGGTGGCCGAGACGCATGCCGTGATCGTGGTGAGTTTCCCCGATGGTGGCGAAGGGACCGCGACCTGCGATGGCGGCGGACTGATGGGGGAGGACGGCGACGCGTTGGGCAGCTTGCTGTGCAGTGCCGATCGCGAACCACCCACCGTCGCGATCGTCGACCCCAGCGACGGCGACATTCTCAGTGGCGACCCGTTCTCGGTCACCGCGGAGGCGGCGGACAACGGCAGCGTTGTGGATGTTGAGCTGTTGATGGACGGCGTATCGCTCGGCGCGGATGCGACCTCGCCCTACGTCTGGAACATCCCCGCGCTCGAGGAGGGCGAGTACACCTTCATTGCCGAGGCGCGCGATGCGGCCGCCCTGCAGACCGAGAGCACGCCGGTGACGATCCTCGTGTCGGCAGGCGCAGGCAGCACCGGGACCGGTGACGACAGTGCGGGGACTGGTGCAGACGACGGGGATGCGGAGACCGATGGCACGGACGCCGCAGGCAGCGGCAGCGGCAGCGGCGGAGCACAATCGGGGGAGGGCGAGGGGTGTGGATGTCGCTCATCGACAGATTCGTCCCCCTTCGGATGGCTGCTGCTGGGCTCCATCGCATGGTTCGCTCGGCGCCGCTCGCCACGCGTACACCCGGGTTGACCGGCTCGACGCATCGCGATGTGTGGCGAGGTTCCCCTTCAAATACAAACCGGCTGGGGGCCGCCCGCCGGCGCTTCGACCAGCTCCCAACCGCGCTGCGTTGAACTCCGAGCGACCGCGAAATCGGCGGGCGCCAGTGCTTGAGCTTGGCAAAGCCACAGGGCAGCGATGTCTCGTTGCGATTGCCCCTGGATGTCGCCAGCTGCAGCCAGGGCAACCTCGATGATCTCGAGTGCGTCGTTTGGGCGCCCCCCAACGAGCAAGGCGCGGACAAGATCAAGATCAACGCGGAGCTGAAAGCTCGTGGCTGGACCGGAGCCCGACCCCCATGCAGCCCGGGCGGCTTCGAGATGGGGTACGGCCTCCTCGGCCCGGTCCAGCTGCAGCAAGGCCTTTCCGATGCCAGCTCGAGACCGCGCGAGCAGGGGATGGGCCGGGTGAAGGTGCTGGGTCCTCCAGGAGAACACCTCCTGGTGATGCGCGAGACTCGAGGCCGCATCGCCGAGCATGGCTTCGTGTTCAGCGAGTTCTTCGAGAACATCGGTCGAGCGACGGTGCTTTGCGGTGAACTCACGAACATGAGCGACGTGAAGCCGACGGTAGGCTTCGACGGCCTCTCGATGGTTTCCGCGAAGGCCGTCCAAAGCCGCGTGTGCCCCATCGAGCGTGAGGCTCCATGTCGAGCGAGCGTCGGCCTCCACCAGGCGCGCCTCCGCCTCCGAGAGGTGCTTTGCGTAGGCCTCAGCATCCTCCCGCGCTCGCGCGAGGCGAGCGCGGCCGTAGGGGATGCGCCAGTTCGAAGCATCCGCGCTGGCGTCTGCGTCGTCCAGCCACGCCTCAGCCTGGTCGAGGTCGCCGGCGAGCGTCGCGGATGCCGAGAGATTGTACTGCGACAGCCAGGCTTGATTGGCCAGCCGGCCATCGCTGCGTCGCACGACGTCGAGATGCTGCAGGAACACCGAGGTCGCACCATCGAGGTCGCCGCGCTCCAGCAAGAGCCCTCCGTGCGCGATTCTCCCGGCGGCCAGCAAGCGGTCTCGAGAGCTGCCGCAACCACCAACACAGATCTGCTCCAGCGCCTGCAGGGATTGCAGCGCCGTCTCGTCGTCCCCCTGGGCGATGGCGAGGTTGGACCGAGTCAGGGCGAGCATCGCATCGAGTTCGGGCCCGAGCTGCGCCGCCTCAGCTCGCAGGGAGGCTTGCTGCAGCCGACGCGATGCATCCTCGAGCCGCGATGCGTCGTGGGTCGCCAGATGGGTCAGGTCGATGAGGATGCGGACCGCGGACTCCTCGTCGCCGGCCGCCTCCGCGTGGTGCAGCGCAACCGAAAAATCTGCCTCAGACTCGGAGCTCTTTCCCTGCCGACCACGAAGCGCGGCACGATTGCCATACCACTGCGCCGCGAGACGATCGGGAAGCTGCTGGGGATCCAACGACTCCAGGATATCCGCGATCTCGAGGTCCTTGCCGTGGCGCTGCAGCAAGCGAGCCCGCTGCAGGGCCGCCGCGGCTTCCCGATCCTCTGCGGCATCAGGCGCAGGAACATGCGCGGGGGCGACGAGGCAGCGCTGCGAGGAAGGCAGCGCTTCGATGAGCGCGGGTGCATCTGCGGCCAGCGAGACGTCGCCTTCGAGCAGCACATCCACGAGAGTGCTCATCGCTCCTCTCCCCGCGTCGAGACAGGCCAGCTGCAGACCCGCTGCGCGGCGCGTGTCCTCAGACTTTGCGCGGCTCGACGCACAGCTGACATCGCGCGCCTCGACCCAGGATTCAGCGAAGGCATCGAGTTCCTCGGTCGCGAGCTCCGCCGGCCCGTTCGCCTTCGAGAGGGCCTCGCGAACGTCCGCCGCCCTGGCCGGAGTCCATGCCTTGGCGAGCAGGGTCTGTGCGCTTTGGCAGTCGGGGTCATCCGCCCACGCGACGACACCGCAGGCGAGAATCCCCGCCACCATGGCAGAACCCAGCCGCCGACGTTGCACGCCCGAGCGATCGAGTTCCCGCCGCAACGCAGCCATCGAGGGGTACCGATCGTGGGGATTGGGCTGAAGCCCACGCCGGAGTACCCGACGGACATGGCCGGGAATTGCCCGTGCATCGGATCGTCCCGCCTGTGTGACGCCGGCATCCACACCTGCCGGGCAACCACCAAGGGCCGCACAAAGCGTGGCGCAATAACTCCACTGATCAGATTCAGGGCTCGAGATGGCGCCATCGCGCTGCTCAGGAGCCATGTACTGGGGGGTTCCGGACGTGTGAACGTTGGTGTTGTCGATGGCTTCGCGGTCCATCGAAACCCCGAAGTCGGCGACCAACACCCGACCGTCGCCACCGATGAGGATGTTTCGCGGCTTGATGTCTCGGTGCACCAGCCCCGCCTCGTGGACCGCTTGGAGACCTCGACTGACATCGAGCATCACGCTCAGGATCTCGGAGGTCGACCGCGGCTTCGCCGTCAGCCACCCGTCAAATGTGTGGCCCTCGACCAGCTCCAGCACGATGAACAGCCCGTGTCCCAGCCCTCGGTTTTCGAGGTCGAACTCCCCGGCATCGAATACGGTAAGGACGTTCGCGTGCCGAATGCGGCTCAAGGCGCGGGCCTCATGCAGCGTCCGACCTCCGCTAGCATGAGAGGGCAAGAGCTTGAGCGCGACCCGACGACCGAGCTGCGGATCATAGGCCGCGTAGACCGTGGCCTCTCCGCCAGCCCCCAGAGTCTCTTGGAGCTGATACCGCGAGACACTGAGGCCGCCTGACCCACGGCCAAACAGCTTCTTTCGTACCCGCCCCAGCGCATGGGCGGCTTCGAGTTCTTCGTCACCGTTCATGGACAAAACACAGCGCGAGACAACACGTCCCCAGCACCGCGCCACCTCCAGAGACTACCACGACACTTTTCGCTGAACCGAAGCTACCCGGTGCGGTAAGCATCCACATCAGCCCCTGTGTGTACACTGGATGCAGTCCAACGCCCTTGTGAAGAAGCGGCGGCGTCCGCGGACGCAGGCTCTTCCCCGATCTTCACCGGTGCCCCTTCCCATGCGACCGACCGAATCCCACCTCCATGACTACGAGCTTCTGGCGCGATGGAGTTCGGGCGACCAGGCGGCCGGTGATCTGTTGGTGCAGCGACACTTCCGGCAGATATTTCGCTACTTCCGACGCCGCCTCGACCGAGATGCCGAGGACCTGGTCCAACAGACATTCTTGGGGTGCTTGGAGGCCGCTGATCGCTTCGAGGCAGGCCGTCCGCTGCGTCCCTTCCTCTTCGAGATCGCGTACCGTCAGCTCTGCAAGCACCTGCGGCGGAGCGGCATCCGTAAGAGCACATCGATCAGCGAGGCTCGCTTCGCGTGCCCCGACACCACACCGAGCCAAGTCGCGTCTCGACGCCAATCGGAGGCCCTGTTGCTCGGCGCAGTACGCAAGCTTCCCGATGACCTCGGCGCCGCGGTTCAACTTCACTATTGGGACGGAATGACCATGGCGGAGGCCGGCGAGCTCATTGGGGTACCAGCGGGCACCGTGAAGAGTCGACTTCATCGAGCGCGTGAGTTGCTGCGGTCCGATGTGGGTGACTTGGGCCTGCTCGACGCCATCGCCTCATCGCACTCGAGGACACGAGCCGGCTGATCCCTCCGCCGGCGTTTAAGCGAAATGAAATGGGAAAAAGCCGGGCAGGAGGAGTACGGCGGGGCGCGAGCGAGGGCGGTCGTGGGGCAGCGGGCCAGCGGCCGGGTGTGGATCGGGGCTGAGCCTCGGAGAGGGAAGGCATAGGGGGCGAAAGGCGGGCGCGAAGCGCAGCGCGGAGTCACGGCGTTTAAGCCAACGCAACCGATCCGATGTTCACCGAGGCATGGGTGTCACAGGGAGTGGTG
>CAYGTG010000260.1:0-8999 GCA_964352485.1 uncultured Nannocystaceae bacterium
CGTCTGCACGCTCCGCGAAAGCCGCCGCAAGCCGATTCCGCTTCCGATGAAGGCGCCGCAGGTCCTCCGCGAGATCCCGCTGCCCCAGGCGGCTTGAGTTTCCCGCGGAATCGCGGCGACGAGCGAAACAAGGCTCCCAACACAGGACACCAATCCAGGCTCGTCTGCCTCCCCTCGACGAGCCGGTCCCCCCCATGCCTGTGCTCGTTCCTCTCGTCGTCGCGATTCCCTTTATCTTCACCGGTTGGGTTGTCCACCGCGCTCTCGAGCACCGGGCTCGGATGCGTCAACTTCAGATGCACGCCCTGCCGCCAGCGATGCCGCCGATGCCCGCGCTCCCCGCAGCCGATCGTGCGGCGCTCGAGCAGCGCATCGCGAATCTCGAGGCCATCGTTTGCAGCGACGAGTTCGCGTTTCAGCGATCGATGGCAGAGCGCGGCGCTGCCTGAGGCCGCCGAGGCTACCGATCGGCCAGCAGCTTCAGCTGGTCGATGAAGCTCTGCGACACGTTGAACGACCCGGAGACAACACCGGGCGCAGGGTGGCGAAACACGATCGCCACGTCGTCGATTCCTACGCCCAGCGGCGAAGGGATGTCGGCGGCATCACCGGGAGGAAGGATGGGTCGGAGCCATTCGATGCCGCCTGCGATGTCGAATGCGTACAGTCCGACGAGGCCGGAGCGCCCGGAATCGAGGCCGCTCCAGCCCTTGCGATCTTTGATCGTCTTGCCGTCGCGGGTGGCCTTGATCGCGGCCTGCATGTACGAATCTCCCTCGGTCGGCGCGGCCACGAAGATGACGCGGTCGTCGATCTCGGCCCGGTCGATCTGCATCGTGAGGTCGGGCCAAAGCTTCATGAGGCGGTCGGCGTCCTCATCGGCTGCCGCTTCCTTGAGGACCTCCGGCGTCGGGCTGATCGACCATCGATCGATCTCCACCCCCTCGATCGTCGTCGCGCCGGCCTCGAACTTCCATTGGATTCCGTCTCGTGCCTTCTTCGGCAGGACGGTCTCCGCGGTGAAGCGCTCGCTCCAGGCCTTCCACAGGTCGCGGCCGGGGGCTGCTTTGCCCACCTCGAGCACGAGAGCACCGAGCGTCCCCGGTTCGTAGAGCATTCCCATCGCGATGTCGCGCGAGTAGAGCTCGGACTCTTCCTCGAGGAAGGCTTCGAACTCGACCTCCAGCTTGCTGGCGTCGACGTCAAACTCTTTGGCAATGCCGGTGGAGGCGAACTTGATCGCTTTCGCCCAGTTGTCGCTGTCGGTCACTCCGGAGCCGAGCTGCATCCCGGCAAAGACGAACGTGGACATGGGCAGCTTGGAGACGAAATCCTCCCCCATGCGGCCGGCGTAGGTGGTGTCGAACTCCTTCTGCAGGTCCGAGCCTGGGTTGGCGTGGGTGGCCACGGAGAGGTGCGCACCTGCGGGCGTCATCCCAAAGCCGAACGCGAACTGCCCCATCTCCGCGACGCGTTTCTTGAGGTCGGCGGGCGAAGTCGGGCTGGGCTCCCCGCCGATCTTGCTCAGCTCGTCGAGTCCTCCCATGATGTCCTCGACCTCTTTGCCGTAGCGGACCAGTGCCGCGTCCGGGTAGACGACCAGCTCGAAGTCGGCGATCGCCGCGTCGGCGCGTCCCACGATGTTCGCCTCGAGGTAGCTCTTGGCGCTGGCGAGCACGTCGGGGTGGTTGGAGAGCGCGACCGCGTCTCCAAGCGCGTCGATGTAGACCTTCTGGCCCTCGACCTCGTAGGCGGCGACGTGTCCTTTGGCATCGTCGAGCTTGCCGCCCTCGCCAAGGTCCTTGACCAAGCCTTCGGCCCCGCCGGTGTAGCCGACGACGCACGCGACGGGGGTGTCGTCGACGGTGCTGTCGACGAGGGCGCAGCCGAAGGGCTTGGTCAGGTCGACGTTGATCGCGACGGTTGAGCGCTCGCCGAGCTGCATCGCGGCGAGCGACTTGAGCCCCTCGAGGTCCACCATGCTCTCGACCGAGGGGGGAGATGCCTGCGCCTTGATCTCCTTCACCGAGGCAACCGCGTTGCCCATCATGAAGTGTCCAAGGATGCCTTCGTGCTCGAGCAAGGGTGCGGCGGCGGCGGCAGCGGTCGCGGCTTGAATCTTCGCCGCGGTGGTGACACCAAGTCCGGTGACGGGAGCGTCGCTGGCGGGCGCGTCGGTTTCGGGTTTGTCGCCTTCGGACTTTTCTCCTTCGTCGCCGGCGCCATCGGCCGTCTTGGTGTCGGCTCCGGCGGGCGCGGGGTCGTCTTTCTTGCAGCCGCCGGCGACGACGAGGGGGAGGGCACACAGGGCGATCAGTCGAGGGCGGCAGAGCATGCGGACCGCAGAGTACCGACGAACGCCACAAGAAGTCCGTCCACCGAAGCGAGTCGTGCGCGTATCGCGGCCCAAGGCGCAATCTCCTGATTTCACCGGTTCAACGTGGGTCTAGCCCCTGTCGGCCAGAGATTTGGTCTGCTTTTTTTGGCCCACACCGACTGCGTAGTACATCAACCTACATGCCCGTGCTCGATCGTCGTGGTCCGTTCCGCCAGCGTGGCTGGTTTGCTGTTCGTGTTGCCAACAAGGGGAGCGACGCCACCACCGTGGCTCAGAACGTGAGCGAGAGCGGAGTGCTCCTGGTTTCGCGCAACGCAATGTCCGTTGGAGACACCGTGATGCTCAGCATGCACGTCGACCCCGCCAACGAGCCCCCATGGATGCTCGGCGGTCGGGTGGTGCGCAGCCTCGACAACAAGGCTGACCCCGAAGGCTTGTGGCCGCACAAGGTCGCGATCGCCTTCGATGCTCCCGTGCCTGCGCTCGTCGAGTCTGTTCTCGCGGCGTCTTAGCGGAATCCCGCTGCCGCAGGAGCGGACCTACGGTACGGTCTCGGCATGCGCTGGCCCATCCCTCTGCTTGTCTCGTGTCTCGTCGGTTTGCCGGCTTGTGAACTCCTGGAGGCGAAGATCGATCCGGACCTCGCCGGAGGGCTGGTGGAGTCCCTTCTCACGAGCGAGGGGTTGAAGGTCAGCGCGGTTGAGTGCCCCAAAGGGATTAAGGCCAAGGCGGGTGCCACGTTCGAGTGTACTGCGACCGTCGATGGTACCGCGGTGCACTTCGACATGAAGGTCATCGATGACAAGGGGACGGTCGTCGCCACTCCTCGCGACCATACGCTCGTCGTCAAGAACGTCGAACCGGAGATCGCCGCGGACTTGAAGGCCAAGGGGCACGACGTCGACAAGATCGACTGTCATGGCGACGTCTGGGTCGCCATCAAGGGCGCGAAGGTCTCGTGTGACGTCACCGATGAGGCGGGCGCCGAATACCTGTGGAGCGCCGAGTTCACCGACGATGAGGGCACGCACTCGCACTCCATCGCGCCGAAGTAGTCGGGTTTGGTGCGAGGGGTTCTGCGCAACCCCGCAGCCCGAAGGGGCTCGCACAGAAAACCGGTGCGGACTGTGGGCATGCGGGACTACGCGCCGGCCAGCAGCGACTCACTGAGCGTCCACAACCGCTCAGCGGACTCGTCGTCGCATGCGTGATCGTTGACGCCCATGAACCGGCCCATCGGTGAGTCTTTGTCTGTGGGGCTGGCGATGTCGCAGTCTTCGCAATACACGCCAGGCTTGCCGGCGAGCTTCTCGGAGGTCGCGGCCCAGAGCGTCGTGGAGCAGCCCTGCTGTGGGGTCTTGAAGCTGGACTTCGCCGTCTCGGAGGGCTCACCGTTGTCGTCGATCCACCCAAGCGTGACCATCTCTTCCTTGGGAAGGTGACGTTGTAGCGGGGTGAAGATGCCGCCGGGATGGACGGAGAATGCGAGGCCGTCCGTGTCGGCGAGGCGACGAGAGAGCGCGTTGGCAAACAGCGCGTTGGCAGTCTTGGCCTGCCCGTAGGCCTTCCACTTGTTGTAGTCGGTGTCGGTGAACTGGACGTCGTCCCACCGGATGCCGCTGATCTTGTGGCCGGTCGACGACAGCGCCACGACCCGTGCGCCGGAGGTTTTCTGCAGCAAGGGCATCAGCGCTTGGGTGAGCGCGAAGTGACCCATGTGGTTCACGCCGAACTGGGCTTCCCATCCCGGACCGACGCGGGTCTCGGGGCAGGCCATGATGCCGGCGTTGTTGATCAGCATGTCGAGCTGCTCGAGCTGCTCGAGCATGGCCTCGCCAAAGCTGCGGACCGAGGCGAGGTCGGCCAGGTCGAGGGCATGGGTCTTCACGTCGCCCTCGATGCTCGCGAGAGTCTCGGTCGCCTTTTGGAGCGAGCGCACCGGGACGATGACGCGGACGCCTTTGGCCGCCAGCGCGCGCGTGGTCTCGAGGCCGATGCCGCTGTAGCCGCCGGTGACGATCGCGGTCTTTCCCGAGAGGTCGAGGTCGCTGATGACGACAGCGCCGTCTGTCTTGGGTGCGAAGCCGGAGTTGGTGGGGACTTGGTCGGAGCGCGCCATGGAGGGAGCCTGCCACGGGAAGCCGTGGATCTAAACTCGACGACTCCGCGACGGAGCCGTAGCGTAGCCGATTGACGTTTGGCTCTGGCGCGAGCTTTGCACGCCTTTTGTCCTGCTCGTGACTCGCCTCCTCAGTGGAACGACTTTGCCACCGAGCCCGTGGTCATCGCCCGAAGAAGCGCGCTGTCGTTGACCCCGAGTGACCGGCCGGCTCGAAGTCTCCCCGGACCTGAGCGTCAGGGAGTACCTGCCAACTCCAGCAACGCCTCTGGCGGTCGACCGACGACCGCCTTCGCTCCGACAACGCCGATCGGTCGCTGCAGCAGGGTGGGGTTCTCGGCCATCAGCCCCACCAACTCCGCGTCCGATTCGTCGCCGCTGAGCCCAAGCTTGTTGGCGTCACGAGTCCGAAGGACGTCCCGAGGACCCACGCCGAGCTTCTTCAGCACGTCTTCGATTTCCTTGCGGCTCAGAGGGTCGTGCTTGTACTCCCGGTACTCGTACGCGATTCCCTTGTCTTCGAGCAAAGCGACCGCCTTGCGACACGTTCCTCACGTCTTGGTGCAGATCAGCAGCATGCTCACCGGGGGAGGCTACGAACCATTGCAGTTGGATTGCAACTGCAGATCGTCTAGGCTGCCGTTTCACGATGGCGAAGCTCAGTCGAGAAGAGGGCCGGCGCATGCTTCACGATGCCGGACTGCGGGCGACTGCACCCCGTGTCGCTGTGTTGCGCCTCCTCAGCGAGGCGAAGCGGCCGCTCTCGCACGCCGAGGTCGTGACCGAGGTCGGAACGGACGACTGGGATGCCGCCACGCTGTACCGCAACCTGATCAAGCTCGATGAAGCCGGGCTCGCTCGCGTTGCCTCTCGGGTGGGCGGGGTGACCCGGTTCGAAGCCCACAGCCAGGACGAGCCCGCCCACGTGCACCCGCACTTCGCGTGCCGCGACTGCGGAAACGTGACCTGCCTGCACGATGCGACGCTCTCGATCCCCAAGGACGAGGCGTGGCGGGAGGCGCTGCTGGACGCGGACCTTCAGGTCGTCGGCCAGTGTCCAAGCTGCCGCACGCCAAGCGGCAAGAAGAAGCGGCGCAAGCGCTCGGGGGCCTGAGAACGGCGTCGACTGAGCTTTTGCGCACCGGTCCCCGCTGCGGCGGCGCTCGTACAAGCAAGGTGCAACTGCAAAAGGATTGCGATATGTTGGCGCTCTGATGTCGAAGAGTCGCTCGGTTACCGCGTGGTTGGCGGTATTTGCGCTGGGCGTTCCCGCTGTGGCGCACGCGGCGGGCGTGACGATGGCCGAGCTGGCGCAGCTGCGAGGCGAGGTCGACCAACTCGCCTCCGACCTCGAGGCCGAGCGGACGGCGGCCCGCGACGAACTCGCTGCGCTGCGGTCGGAGCGAGCGGAGCTGGAGCGGCAGGTCCGAACGGCACGAACCCGAAAAGCCACCCTCGAGGCCCTCCGCACCGAGGCGTCCAAGCATGCCGAAGCCGCGGACGAGGATGCGCGGCGATGGGCGCAACCGATGAGCGCAGCGGTCGCAGCGGCTCGGGCTCACGTCGAGGGCGGGCTGCCGTTTGCCCGCGATGATCGGCGCAAGACGCTCGATCGGTTGGAGCTCGATCTTCAGGCGGCGACGCCGGACTACGGAAGGGTCTTGGAGCGGCTGCTTCGCTTCATCGAGGAGGAGGAGGCGATGGCGGGCGAGGTGGCCTATACCCAGCAGCGCCTCGAGGTTGCCGGCGAGCCACAGATCGTTCGCGTGCTCCGGCTGGGGCTCGCGCTGCTGTACTTCCGCACCGAGGACGGCCGCGTGGGTTGGGCGGTCCCAAGTTCTTCAGGTTGGGACGTCGCGGTTTTGAACGATGAGCTCGCCGAGCCGGTCCGGGCCCGCTTCGAGGCGGCCGAAGACAACGAGACCCTGGGCATCGCGGAGCTGCTCCTGCCTGTCACGCCGGAGATGGCGCGGTGAAGTACAGACTCCTCGTCACGCTGTTGTGGCTGTGGCCCGCGTCTGCGATGGCTGCACCGGCTCCGAGCTGGGAGCAGGCGCGCGCGGACGAGGCCGAGGCGCTTCGGGCCGAGCGCGATGCGTTGCGCAAGAGCTTGAGCTCCGCAAAGTCGGGCACGGCGGCAGCCAAAGGATCGCTGCGTAAAGACAACGATGCGCTGTCGGCCGAGCTCACCAAGCTGCAGGTCAAAAACGCCGCCCTCGAGCGAAGCATGCCCCAGCGGGAGCGAGACCGGAGCCGTGACGCGCAGTCGGCAGCGCTCGGCGATCTGCTCTCGCGGCTGGCGAATCGCAGCCGCACGACGCTGCCTGAGGATCCCGATGCCCGGGCTGCAAAGCTTCCAGAACTGATCGCCGATCAGCTCGCGGCGATCGAACTCGCGGGGAGTCTTCGCGTTCAGTCAGGGGTCGAGGTGTTCGATACCGGAGGGCATGCGGTCGATGCGACCGTGCTTCACATCGGACACGTCGGCGCCCTGCGGTGGGACCCACAAAGTCGTCGGCCGCTCATCTCGACACCCGAAGGGTTTCGCGAGGCTCAGGGCGAGTTCCCGCAGGCACAGATCAGCGGTGCCCACGCTGTGCTCACGGCGGTGCTCTACGACGAGGCGGACCCGCCCGAGGCCGCCTCGTTCGCGGTCAAAGGATGGCGGACGAAGATCGACGACGGCGGCCCGATCATGTGGGTCTTGCTGGGGATCGGGGCGGTCGCTGGGCTGATCATCGTCGAGCGCACGGTCGGCCTGCTGTGGGCCGGAGGCCGCTGGCGCTACGAAGAACGGCGATTTGCGGCGGCGGTTCGCGAGGCGCATACCAACTCGCTACTGCACGTGCAGGGCTGGATCGCCAAGCCGCTGGTGATCGCGGCCGCCGCTCGCTGCCCTTCGTGCTCGGCGACGGTAGACGTTGATGTGGAGGAGCGGGCGACCCAGGCGCTGATGGTGATGCGGGAGCAGCTTCAGCGGCGGCTGTCGCTGGTCAACGTGGCGGCCGGCGTGGCGCCGCTGCTCGGGTTGCTCGGCACCGTCACCGGAATGATTCACACCTTCTCGGTCGTGACCGACACGGGAACCGCAGAGCCGCAGCTTCTCGCGGCCGGCATCTCCGAAGCACTGCTGACCACCCAGTTCGGACTCGCGATCGCCATCCCGGCCTACCTGGCGCACGCCTTGCTCAGCCGAGGCGCGCGCCGAATCCTGTCCTCCGCCGAGCAATCCGTGTTGGCGTATCTGCACGGGGGCGACGGGCATGGGCACGAACACCACGCGGGCGGCCACCATCATCACGACCACGGGCACGACCACGGGCACGACCACACCCACGCGCACGAGGACGACCGTGATCACGGCGGATGAGCTTCGGGCGCTGCTCGACGCGGGCGGTTGGGTGAGTGTCCCGCTGGTCGCCACCAGCCTCACGCTGTGGTTTGTGGCCACGCTCCGCCTGCTCACGCTGCGCCGCGGGTTTGCCGGAGACGTGAAGTCGGCGGTGGAGCAAGCGGTGCGCCGTCCGCTCGAGATCGAGACCGAGGGTGCTGTGGGTCGCTATCTTCGGGGCGCGCTTGGGGCCCTCGAGCGCTCCGGCACCTGCCAGCACCATCTCGAGCGCTTCTTGGAGATCGAGCGCGAACGCGTGACCGACCTGGGCACGCTGCTGATGGGCCTGGTGACGATTGCGCCGCTGCTGGGGTTGTTGGGGACCGTCAGCGGCATGATCGAGACGTTCTCCTCCATGCAGGGGACCACCCTGACCCACGCGACCGAACAGACGGTCGCCGGAGGGATTTCGGTCGCGCTGATCAGCACCCAGCTGGGGCTGATGGTCGGCGTCCCCGGATTGGCGGGCGCACGACTGCTCGCCCGACTCGAGGCCAAGCGGGTCCGCGAGCTGCTGCAGGCACATAGCGTTTTGGTGCAGCGCAGGAAGGTGCCCCAATGAAGATCGGTCAGCTCAGCAACGAGGTCACCGAGGGCGCCGAACTCAACATCACGCCGCTCATCGACATCGTCTTCATCCTGCTGATCTTCTTTGTTGTCACGACGACCTTCGTGCACGAGCTGGGTCTTCCGATCGAGCGACCCGATTCCGACACGGCGACCGAGCAGCCCCATGACGTGGTGCGCGTGGCGGTCAGTCGGCAAGGCGAGGTCACGGTCGATGCGCAGCCGACCAGCCCCTGGAGAGTCGAGCCCGAGGTTCGCGCCCGGCTTCGTGAACATGCCGATGCGTCGGTGATCGTCATCGCGGACAAGGGCGCAACGGCCGAGGTGATCGTCGATGCGATCGATGCGTGTCGCCGTGCCGGTGCCGAGGGGGTCGCGCTTGGCGTGGCCGAGGGGACGCCATGAATCCGGTGGCCCTGCGGTGGGTGCGATGGACCAGCGCGCTGATGGTCGCCGTTTCGATGACGGCGGGCTCGCTGGCGTTGGTGGTGTGGATGAACGACGATCCTTCCCCGACGCAGCATGAAGCGGAGCACGCCGGGCCGCGGCCGATTTCCGTGATCGCACCGCCGCCGCCTGACACG
>CAYGTG010000261.1:0-1261 GCA_964352485.1 uncultured Nannocystaceae bacterium
CTTTTCGAAAGGCCCCTATCAGGATCAGAGCTAGGCCTGAATCAAGCAGCGCTTGTTTCAGGCCTAGAGCGCCGAGAGCGTGCCGTCCGAGGCTCGCTTCCAGCGGGGCGCCAGCACTTCGTCGACCGCAGAAACCGCAGGCTCATCTGCGGGCGCGATCAGGGCCTGCGGGGGCAGGTTCCACGCATCGGCTGCGAGTTCATTGGGCACGTAGAATCCCAGGTCGCCCATCGAGCCGATCGTCAGGATGCTCAGCGGGGCCACGTTGCCAAATCCCCCGAGGCTTGGGCTCATCAGCTCGTCGTCCATGACCGTTTCGCGCCAATGGCTGTCTGAAGAGCCCGGCTGCGCGTTGTTTTCAACCGGCACGACGGCGCCCGCGAAGGGCTGGCCGCCCAGAAGATCGAAGAAGATCTCGGTGGACCGGGGTCCGAGGAAGTGGGTGTCGGCACCGGCGTTGTCCGGGATGCTGGGATCTTGGAGCAGGCCCGAGAAACGCCACAGTGAGCCCACGCCCAGCACGTGCCCCATCTCGTGAAGGATCACCGTTTCCAGAGACCCCGTGTCCTCGAGAACGTCCAAGTCAAAGGTGTCGAAGGTCATCACGCCCAAGTAGGGCGAACCGTCATCGCGGAGCGAGCACGGACCCGCTTGCCCCAGGATGTTCCCGTTCTCGCCCCCGGGGCCGTCGATCTTCTGAAGCTGCACGAAAATGTGCACCCCGGTGACCGACACGTTGCCGCCGTCAAACGGGACCCCGCATTCCTGAGCAAGGCTCGAGAGGGATCCCGCGATCGCCGGCTGTGCGTTGATGAGAGCGCCCTGCCAGCGCAGACGCGCCGTCTCGAATGCTGCGGCCTGCGTATCGGTCGGCGGATTGACGTAGTGCAGGACGATGTCGAAGTCGGAGATGGTGCGTCCGGTAAAATCGACGGGCTCCAAAGCACCCGGGCCTTGGACGACCGCCCGAACGAAGTAGTTTCCGTCGAGCTTGCCGAGCTGCCAGCTCTGCGCGGTGGCAACTCCGAGGGCGTCGGTCACTGCGGACGCGGTTCCAACCGTGCCGCCCGCGAGCCCGGCTGTCGTGAACGTGACGGTGCTGCCCGCAACCGGCGTGCCACCGGAGGTCACACGCACCGAGGGGGCAAGGCCGATGAAGTCTCCGGCCAGCGCAGACTGGTCGAGGGGAGAGACGGCCTCCACGGCGTCAACCGCCGACTCGACGCATCGCCCCTCGCTGGGAATCTGCCCCGGCGGACAC
>CAYGTG010000261.1:1271-6853 GCA_964352485.1 uncultured Nannocystaceae bacterium
GCTCGCCCAGGACGCAGCCCGAGGTGCCGAAGCCACCGCTGCTGCTGGCATCGGCAGTGTCGTCGACGTCGGAGGAGGGTCCCGAATCGGTGCCGAAGTCGCTATCGAATCCAGTCTCGGTGCCGTCGGTGTCGATGACCAGTCCCGCCTGGTCGATGATCAGCCGCTCACTGCATCCCGATGCAGCCACAACCAAAAGCCCCAAAGCCAAACGCGAACCCGTCACACCTGCATGGTGACCGGTCCCTACCGCCCGACACAAGCCCCGCGACCGTACCGCCGCGGGGCCCGATCTTTTTTTCACGATCTTTGAACGCCCGAGAGACTGACCATGGCATTGAGCCGAGATCCGTCCTGAACGAACTCCGAGACGGTTTGCGCGAGAACCGACGACACGATGCCGATGAACGGTAGATGGTCGCCATTCTCACAAGTGGCTTGGCCTGCGGCGTCCTCGGCGTCGGGGGTGAACGCCTCGTCCCAACGGACCATCCCGTACGTGCCGTCCGCGGAGAGCGCCCCATGAAGACATGGGATGCCGTGCTGCCGGACGAAGTCACACAGGAGCTCCCGGCTCGCGACGTTGTCGAAGCAGTCGAGCACGAGGCCAGCACCTCCGAGGAGTTCGGCCACGTTGCCGGCTGCGAGACGGACGCCTTTGGCCTCGGCCTTGACCCCGTAGAAGTTCTGCAGCTGCAGCTTCAAGGCTTGGGCCTTGTTCTTGCCGACCGACTGTTTGACGAAGGCCTGCGACTGCAGGTTCTTCGACTCCACGCGATCGAAGTCGACCAGCCGCAGCGACGCATCGAGGTTTCGACACGCCACCGCAACCGCCGACCCGAGCGCTCCCACTCCGCAGATCACCACGCGCATGGGAGCACCTCAGGCGCCGAAGGGCACCTTGGGACGAAGGTAGATGCGAGCACCGCCCGCGGTGGGCAGGCGATCGACCACGTAGTCACGAAACGCATCCTCGGGCAGGTGCGCGATGTGGAGACCGCGGAGCTGACCGCTTCGGATGAGCTCGACCGCCGTGCGGCGGATGTCGCCATCGCCCATGTTGTCAGCGACGTTGGCTTTGTAGTCGACCGAGAGGCCGTTGTAGGTGATGTTGAGGATGGCCATGGTTCAGTCTCCTTTCTCGGAGAGGTTCAGGCCCGAGGCGGACCGAATCAGGGTGGTCCACCAGGGCTCGTCTTCGACGATGTGATCGTCAGCATGTTCAGAGGGTTCAGTACGCTCGCCGGGAAAGCGGCGAAGCAGTTGGGTTGGGGTGACAACCGCGTAGCGGAGGCGACGACCGAGTGCCGCGTCGAGAGCCACCATCGTGGTCTCGTCCTCGAGGGAGAACTTCGCGCCGCCGAGCGGATGGGTATGGGCGATCTCGATGATGTGATCGCGGCGTGACCAGATGGCCTGCCAACGCGCCCGTGAATCGGGCAGCGCGGTCGGGCTTTGTGAGGCGTCGCTCCACAACACCGTGTCGCGGTCACCGATGAGAAAGCAAACTTCACGAAGCATCGTTACCCCCGTCGTGTGATGTAGAGCAGGTCACCGTGGATCGCCTCGGAGATGACCGAGGGCAGCGCGTCGAGACCGAGTTCCTCATCTGCGCCGTCTAGGCAGATCCCAGAGTCGTAGACGTGGAGCGTCTCCCAATCGACGGTCGCGACGAAACGCTCGCCGAGGTAGCGGAAGCTGACCTCCATGGTTCGCTCGCCCGCAAAGCGCGTGTCGAGCACCATTGCCCCTGCCCCTTCGAGCGCAGCAGCTGCCCGTTGGGGCGCATCTTCGGGAGTCCCGCTGGCCACAGGTCCGCGCTCGCGGTGGTTCGAACTGGGGTCCAGCGTGTAGACCCGAGCCTCCAGCGTATCCAGGACAGAAGCCGGAGTGCGGAGGCCGTCGGCGACCTCGTGGAGGGCTGCCCCGACCTCGCGGACCGAGACGCGCAGGCCTCGGCTCTGCGCCTCGCGCCGCAGCCGTGCAAAGCCGAATGCACGACGCAAGCTGGGCGTCGCGCCCACGAGTCCTGCCATCGCAGTGCCCTCGAGCAGCGCCTCACGTGCCGCCTCCTCGGCGTCGCCGTCGAACTCGAGCAGGTCGAAGATCGGTGCGTCGCCGTGCCACAGCCTCGCCGTGACGGGCGCGAGCACCGAAGGTTGGTCCTCCGGCATCATCAAGATTCTCCGGGCCACATCGCCCCCTACAAACAGCCAATCGTCGACGATGTGTCCGCGAAGGCTCTTGCAGCGGTGCAGGGACGGGGGCTCGGCCACAGCCGTGGCGGTGGCGTTGCGCCCCTTGATTTCGAAATCCCACCAACCGACGGCGACGCGCGCCGTCACGCGAAGCCGTCGATCGGGGGCATGGACGAAGGCGCCACCAAAGTACGGCAGCACCTTCGTTGATTGAGCGCCGAGGAACTTGCGGTAGTCCACGTGTTCCTCAGGCGATCTGCAGGAGTGGAGTGCTCATGACCTTCTCCACCCAAGCGGTCTGCTTGACCGCACCGTCCGCAGACGGAGGTGGCGCTTCGAGCACCGTCTGCAGCACCCGTGGCACCTGGTACGGGTCATCGAACTGCTCGATTTCCACGACCGAGAATGGCACCTGCAGCGCCCGCGCACAGTCGGTCACCGTGCGACCGCGGCCATAGGCCACGTTGAGGATCAGCGCCATGGCGTCGACCCGGTAGCCCTCGTCCGCGAAGCACTGCGCGAAGCGAGCGCCTTGCTCACCAGCCTCGTCACCGACGACGAAGACGATGAGTTTGGCTTCCTTGGGCACCTTCACACCCGCGCTCGAAAGCGCGTGCACGGCTGCGATGTGCATGGTGCCCCCGCCCGCGCTCACGCCCGAGAGCATGTGCGCGACAGCCACTCGGCTCGGCGCCTTGGGCACGTGGACAAGTCCCATCGTGTCGAAAGACGCGATGTGCAGCTTGTCCGCCGGGAAGCCGGCGAGAATGCGCGAGAGCGCGTCCACCGACTTCTCGAGTGCACCCTGCATCGATCCCGAACGGTCGATCAGGAACATCACGTGGATGTCCTGCTCGCCCGTGGCCTCCTTGACGGCGTTTCGAGCCGCGGCATCTGCCGAGGCTTCCAGTCGCTGCTGGAGGTCCTTGCTCTGCACGTTCTTCGCGATGTTGAGGCCCCGCTGGTCGGTGGCGCTCTCGATCGCTTTTTCCCATGCAGCGCGAATGTTGGGGTCCGTCATCAGCCCCAGCTCTTCGAGCGTGGGCGTCAGCTGACGCAGGTCGCGGTCCGACAGCGTCGGAAGCAGTGCGACCATGATGGCGGGCGTAAGGCCGATGTCGGCCGGAAGGCGTCCGATCGCCTCTTTATACGTGAGGCGTCCGGTGACGATGCTCTCGCAGATCTCGGCCTCGCTGAGACCATCGAAGCGCTCGGACTTGTGCAGCTCCAGCCCATCGAGGCCGAGCTCACGGTGACCGTCTTCGGCCTGCTTCTGCTTCCAGCCGAGGACCGCGAAGAAGCGCACCGTCTGCGGCGTGTAGCCGACCATGCCCGCAATCTTCTTGATCGTCTCCTTGTAGCCGGCCTTGACCAAGCCTTCGAGCATCGCCGGGTTGGCCTCACGGTACGCGAGCCACTTGGCTGCAACCTTCGACCACCGACCCAGTGCAGGCTTACGAGACGTGGCGTCGACAAAACCCGCCGTGCGGTTGAGCTCCGCGATCTCCGGCGTCTCGAGCAGCTCGGCCACCCGCAGCACAGCCTTGGGAGTCATCATCCGCGCCGACTTGCGCTCGTAGTGCAGCACCATCGCTTCACCGATCAGACGCAGGTCGTCGTCGTAGAACGCAACCGAGCCGTCGTCATCCGCGATGGGCTGGCCCGCACGCGGCTGCACCAACATAAGTGCGGCCGAGGCGACCTTGAGGTCACGCCAGTCCGTCTTCGTCAGCGCGTAGCTGGCGAAGTGGGCCATCAGATCGTTGTTGAGCCCGTAGATGTCGAGCAGACGACCGTAGAGGTTCTCGGCCGCCGGCACGAACAGACCCGGCGCGACCTTCTCGCCGCCGCCGCGATGCCCCTTGGCCGGGACCCACTTGCCACCAACGTTGATGCCTGGGCGGTTGTGCCACAGGTGCGCCGATGCGTTGAGGACCAGGTCGAGCAGGCGCTCGGCCGGACCGCGCTGTTCTTGAGGAAGGGTTGCGTTGGTCATCGTCTTCGCTCCAATTGCGGTTGAGATTCTATCGAGGATGAGGAAAAAACGGTGCCACCGGGGAGCTGGCCAACGAAAGGTGGCCCAGCCGCGGGCAGGAGCGAAGACGAGGTCGCTCTACAGCCCGCGGCTGTTCCGATGGAGAGTGTTTCCCGTGCCCGAGTCTCGAAGCCTCGAGAGTGTGTCAGTTCTCAAAACTGATGCCTTAAACCACTCGGCCACGACCCCCTTGGGGATCGGCGGGATTCGAACCCGCGAAACGTTGCGTGTAGGGCTTCGACGGTTGGGCACGGAAAAAAGGTTGAGTCCACCCGAGTGAACGAGCCGCCAGATCAGTCCAATGCTCTGCCAGCTGAGCTACATCCGCCGAAGCGGAGGGCCGGGATCGAACCGGCGACACCTGGGGTTGTTGCGTGTAGGGCTCGTGCGATGGGGTGGACAAAGTCGGTGCTGCGGGCGGCCAACGGAAGTTGGCCCAGCAGCGGGCTGGAGCGAAGACGAGCTCGCCCGGCAGCCCGCGGCTGTTCCACGCAGCGAAGAGGGTTCACACGCCCGAGTGGCGGAGCCATGGGCGATTGTATCGCCGCCTTAAGAGGGCGGTGCCTTTACCATTTGGCTACAGGGCCGAAGAGTGGCCCCGGCTGGATTCGAACCAACAGTTTGAGTTGCGTGTAAGGCTCTGGCGATTGGGCGTGTGAAAATTTGGTTTCGCGTCCGAGTGGTGAAGCCATCGTCGATCCGGCTGACTGCCGGACGCCCGTCCACCGGGCAATGACCTCTGTCTGGTTTGAGTGCGGGGATCGAACCCGCATGGTTGCGTGTAGGGATTCCTCGTTGGACGCGAAGAAATCTTGGGGCGGAACCGGGCTTTCGGAGCCCGGGACGTAAAAAAACCGCCTCGACGATGTCGGGCGGCTGCCGGGGTCTCACGCGTGGGAATGACCCCACGAGACAGGCAGGCCGCTAGACCAGCATCTCCTCCGCGCCGAAGCGCGAAAGGTATTTGCGTCCGTGCGCGGACGTGCTGGCTGCTCTCGACATGGACTGGGGTTTAGTGCCGAGCCGGGACTACGTCAAGGAAGTTTCTCGAGGTTTCTTGATCGTGTCCGAGCATGTCGGACACCGTCCTCAACCCCCGACCAGGCTACGCAGCTCGGCCGTCAGCTTCAGCGCCGAGTCCCGCGCTTCGGTGGGATCGACTTTGGCCCCAGCCTTGTCCATAGCCTCGACCTTCTTCAGGCGCGCCTTCAGCTTCTTTTGAACGCCGAGCGACGGGAGCTTCGTGGGCCGCCGCCACGACTTCGCACCGTGCGCGAAGCCGGCATCGAGCGCCTGATCGAAAGTGTATCCGCAGGCCAGAAGCGCCATGAACCCGGCCAGGTCTGCGG
>CAYGTG010000261.1:6863-8993 GCA_964352485.1 uncultured Nannocystaceae bacterium
CTACGCCTTTAAGCTTAAAGTTACTTCGGGTGGGGTCTGCGGCGTACACAGCCATCCGTCCCTTTCGGACCACGACGAAGGCGTGCTCGCTCGCCGAAGCCTTCGGGTCTCGACGCCACAGGGCCCACACGCCCCCCTCGCCGGCTCCGGCAAAGACCGCGAACTGCTTGTCCTTGGCGCCTTTGAACAGCTTGGCCACCCCCTTGCCCAACGTGCCATGCAGCGGCCCAAGCCCCGCCTCCCGAAGTCCCTTGACGATCGCACCATCCCCAGCGAGGTGCCACTTCTTCAGGCTGCGCAACCCGACCGGGTACTCCGGCTGCAAGGAAAGCAAGGCCTTGTATGCGGGCTTGTCCTGCAGCAGGACGAAGTCCTCGTCGCCAGGATCTAGCTGGGCCTGGATTTGTGGGTCTCCGAGCAATACTGCCCGACGCAGCGTCTCAATCGCGCCGTCGAGGTCGTTGAGTCCCATATTCTGTAGGTGGGCGAGATTCAGAAGCACCGTGGTGTTGTCATCGCCCAGCGGGAGGTATCGCTCGAGATAGGCGCGGGCGCGCTTGCGGTCGGCTGCACCGCTAGCGAGCTTTACGTACAACGTGTAGGTCGCCTGTACTCCAACCCAACTCGACTCGCCTTCAATCGGCGAAGCGACGACGGCATCGTAGAGCGCGAGAGCGTCCGCGATGGCTCCCTCTTCCTGGGCCCGCCACGCGGCCTCGGCCAGGTGTGCCCAGCAGCGTAGGTCGAGACTCGCGAGTTGGGCGAGGTCCTTCGGATCGAGCGACGCGAGCTGCTTCCGACTGCCCTCGTCGCGGGCGTCCCAGCCGTCGTAGATGGTCTCGGCGAAGTCAGGACTCTTGGCGCGAATCCCCGCCACGAGGGCTTCTGTCGACCACCAGTGGCGCCGACGATACATGGCGTGATCGTAGAGCGCGATGAAGACGTACTTGATCTTCCCAGCGGCGATAGCTCTATCGTGGTCGTCGTCCTGGACCCGCATGACGCCGCACCGCACGAACTCGCCGAGTCGAGCGCCGTCCTTGACCCCCTTCTTGTCGACCTTCGCCGCTGTGTCGGAGAACGCTACGCCCAGCGGCAGCGGGGGCTCGAATCTCGTGAAGATGTCGTAGTCGCCCTTGCCGTTGTTCCAGCTCTTGTGGCCCTCCTGACAGAACTCGGCGCCCACGAGCATCCGGGCCTTTCCGTTGACCAGCGCGGCCTTGTCGCCGACGACATAGTCGCCATGAGGAGATCGCCATTCTTTGGGCTTCTCGAAACGAAGCGAATAGCCGAACTCGGGGACCGAGAGGTTGCGGAGCTGGTCTGTTGTCCGCGACTTCGACATGTCGATGCCCAGCTCGTGGAGCAGCGATTGGAGAGGCTCCTCGGTCTGCAGCAGACCCAAGCAGGCCATCAGGCGCTCGGCCAGGTCCTTGGGCGGTTTCTGCGGGGTCAGGGCGCAGGGGGTCTGCTTCGTTTTTCCTCCCCCCAACGCGTCTCGCCACCTCAGAAAGTCCGGCACCTTGCGGGCGGGCGGTGCCTTGACGCCCTCGGTCTTCAGCCAAGCGACGAGCTCTGTGCTCTTGCTGCGGGTATCGCCGTCCTCGTCACAGTCGAGGTCATCGGCGCCGCTTTTGCGTCGACTCCAGTTGAGCAAGAACCGCTCGAGGCTGTCCGCGAGCACCTCGTCCTGCCCCTCGGAGTCGATCAGAATGACCGCCGGGGGCCCGTCGTCGTGCCACCACAGCGTGATGCGGGAGCCCTCGCCGAGGGTGATGAACGAGCACGTGACCGCGTCCGCTTGATTCACGACCTCATCGGCGAGGCTGTCATCCTCATAGGCCTCGGCGGTGAACCCCTCGATGCCCAGCTCGTCGAACATCTCGTCATCGCCGAGCTCGGACGCCCAAACGATGAAGCGACCCAAAAGGTCCGGCAGCTCTCGTCCCTCCGGAATGACCGTGAGCACGTCTTGGACCACCGCGTGCTTCAGAGTCGCGGGGCTCGGTGGAGCGACCGGCTGCTTGCCGGTCTTCTTCTTGCTGGCCTTCTTCGTCGCAGCCTTCTTCGTCGCAGCCTTCTTCGTCGCGGCCTTCTTCGTCGCGGCCTTCTTCGTCGCGGCCTTCTTCG
>CAYGTG010000262.1:0-8975 GCA_964352485.1 uncultured Nannocystaceae bacterium
ACGGCCCCAGACGCACCTCAGCACCCGGAATCAAACTGGTCGCCGCTCTAGCCGCCCTTCGGACTCCGAGTTTGGGCTTTGCCCTGGCGTTGGGTCAGCGCCGCTGCCGCGCGGTCGGGGTTTTCTTGTCTCTGTTGGCGCCGTGAGGGCACTCATGTTTCCTCGCGGGTCTCCCGGAATCTGGGGATACACGGTAGCGTTCCGTGAGCCCTGTCCATGGCCGTTTCCCTGCGCAGCATTCAAAACGCGACGATCGTGGTCGTTCTCCTCGCGATCCCGGTGGTGTTGTTGCGCAACACGGCCGAGAACCCGCATGAGCTCAGTGCGTTCGATCGGTCCGTTCGTCGCATCGGAGCGCCGCTGGAGGCTGCTGTCTCGTACTCGACCTCGACGATGGGCGCATTCTTCGAGCGCTGGCTGATGCAGGCGCGCCTGCAGGATTCGAACGAACACCTCGCCTCCGAGAACCGCGAGCTCGCTCAGCGCCTGCGGGAGCTCGCCGAGCTGGCCGAGGAGAACACCCAGCTGCGGCGTGCGCTGCAGATGCGGGATCGAACTCCGGCCGACATGATCCCCGCCGAGCGGGTCGGCGTCGACCAGTCACCATTCTTCCGAGTCCTCAACATCCGAATCGACCGCGGGAGCCGCTTTGCGAAGCCGGGCATGGCCGTGCTCTCTCCCGATGGCGTCGTCGGGCGGGTGGACAAGGTGTTCGACGACTACAGCGACGTCATGCTGGTGACCGACGCTCGATCGAAGATCGCCGTGGAAGTCGCGCGAAGTCGGGCCCAAGGCATCTTGCACGGTGACAGCGAATACGGCTGCATCGTCGACGTACCCAAGGACTACGAGGTCGAGCCCGGGGAACTCATTCAGACCAGCGGTGTCGACGAACTGTTTCCCAAGGGGCATCCGATCGGTCGAGTCGTCGAGGTCGAGCAACTCGTCGGCGATCAGCAGCGCCTCCACGTGAAACCTGAAATCCGTTTCGACCGGGTGGATGTGATGTGGGTGGTTCTCGCCGGGGCTCCTCGGCCGGACACGACGGAGCCTCCACAGGGACCCCAAGCGATGGGACTGCAGCCGATCCGATCATCCGCGCGCTCACATACTTGGTGGTCGGGTGGATGCTCATCGCCATCGGAGGCGGGCTTGCCGACGTCTTCATGATCACGGTGATGCTTCCGGCGACGTCGGTCGTCTTGCTGACCCACATCGCGTTTTCGCGGACGATGCCGCTTCCCATGGGGCTCGCGCTGGCGGTCTCCTTCGGCTACCTCGAAGACCTGCACCAAGGCGCTCCGGTGGGCACGCTGACGCTGGCCTTCGCGCTCGCGTTCCTGGCGCTGTCGTGGGCCGCGGAACGTATCGCGGTCTCCGGCTGGCCCACCCGGATGCTCACGGCCTTTTTCTCGGTGGTGCTCGTCGACCTCCTCACCGCCGGTGTTCTGGCCGCGCTCGCAGAGCCGCTGGGGCTTCGCCGTGAAGCGTTATGGGTCGCGCTGTGGGACGCCCGCTGGCACTGCATTGCGACCGCGCTCGTGGCACCGCCGATCTGGACGCTGTTCGAACGCCTGTTCTCCCTGCTGAAGATCGAAGAACCTCGTGCCCCCGATGGGCCTTCCCCGCTGGGAGCGCGTCGGTGATCAGCCTCCATCAAAAGGACGACCTCCGCGAACTTCGTCCTCGCTTTCAAGCGACGGTCATCTTCGTCGCGTTGGTGTTTCTCGCGTTGGCCGGTCGGCTGTGTCAGCTGCAGGTCCTCGAAGCCGACCACTACGACCGCCGAGCCGAGCGAAACTTCATCGACAAGGTCGACGTCGAGGCGCCTCGCGGTCGGATCTACGACATCGAGGGGCACCCGCTGGCGACCAACCGTTCCTCTTACACCCTGTACATCACCGGGTGGGCACGGTTCCGCCTCGATCCTGAAGGCGGCGTGGTCTCGACGCCGGAGGGAAAGCGCGAGGCGATGGACGACACCACGCGTGACCGGATCCTGTCGCTCATCGATTTCATCGACGAGGCTGACCGCGACAAGTTCATGGGCGTGGTCGAGGAACTCCGGGTCGACGAAGCCAAGGGCCGATATGCACAGATCGCCCGGCGCAACCTCAGCTGGGAGGAGTACGCTCGCATCGAGTCTCGGCTGGAAGTGCTCGACCCCTGGGTGGAGATTCGCGAGAGCTCGCGGCGCTTTTATCCTGAAGGGGTGCTCACCGCGTTTGTGACCGGGCAGATGGGCAACGTCAGCTCGCGGACGCTCGAAGGGTCTCCGCACCTGGGCTATCGGTTGGGCGATCGGGTCGGGCAGACGGGAATCGAGCGCCAGTGGGAGAACTATCTTCGGGGTCGACTCGGCGCCCGATGGCGGGTGGTCGATGCTCGGCGGCGAGAGGTCGGCGACGCACCGACTTGGGCCGTCGACTCGCTTCCCCCAGCGCAAGATCCGATTCCGGGTCAAGACATCTACCTCACCCTCGATCTCGACCTTCAGACGGTCGCGTACGAGGCGGTGTCGGAAAAACTCGCCGGCGCAGTGGTGGCGATGGACGTCAACACGGGCCGAGTGCTGGCCACGGCGTCTGTTCCCACCGTGGATCCCAACCGTTACGAACAACCGATCCCGCTCGCCGAGTGGAAGGCCTGGTCAGACAGCCCGCTCAAGCCGTTCATCGACAAGACGGTGCAGGAGCACTTCTTCCCTGGGTCGACCTACAAAGTCGTGTCTGCGCTCGTCGCATTGGGTGATCCCGAGTTCGACCCGGACGAGGAGATCGAGTGCCAAGGCTACGTGAAGTTCGGCAAGCGGAAGTTTCGCGACACGCACGTGCACGGGCCGATGAACCTGGAGCAGGCCCTGGTGCACTCGTGCAACTCGTACTTCTACGAACTTGCGATTCGGAACACGCTCAGCCTCGAGCGGGTCGAGCCCGTCGCGCGTTCGTTGGGTTTGGGCGAGCGTACCGGGTTGGGCATCAACGGTGAGGTCAAGGGCACCGTCCCTACCGAGGAGTTCGAGGCTCGCGAGGGCACGTATCAGGGCGGGGTGCGCCTCAACAGCGCGATCGGGCAGGGCAACGTGAAGACCACGGTCATGCAGATGGCGGTGGTCTACGCGGCCATCGCCAACGGCGGCTACGTGCTCACGCCCTACCTCGTCGATCGGATCGAGACCAACGACGAGAAGCTCGTGTTCTCGAGCGAGCCTCAGCGACGCAACGAGACTCCGGTCCTGGATGCCGGTGACCGGTCTCGGATTCACGCCGGGCTCGTCGGGGTGGTCAACAACGAGGAAGGAACCGCGTACAGCCAGCGCCTGGACAACATCGTGGTGGCTGGCAAGACCGGCACGGCTCAGGTCGGGCGCGAGTACCGGACCGAGGGCGAGACCGAGATCGAGGGCTGGGACACTACAGCAGACCACGCCTGGTTCGCTGCGTACGCGCCGGCTGATGACCCGCAGATCGTCGTTGTTGCGCTCGTCGTTCACGGGGGCACCGGCGCCGATGCGGCCGCGCCCATCGTGATGCGGGTGATCGACCACTACCTTGGGGACACGTCGTCGGAGACCGAGCTACGACCACGTGCCTATGGCGTTCCGCCGCCGCTCCCCGGTCAGGCCGATGAGGCGCTGGCCCGCGGTGGCGGCCTTGGAAAAGAGGCCGTGCCGTGAACCCGCTGCTCGACGACCCGCGCAGCTGGAGCGCGCGACTGCGTCACTCGATCGATTGGGTCGTCATCACGTTGACCGCCGCCATCGTCACGCTGGCTGTCATCAACCTCAACAGTGCAGGCGACGGAGACTGGAGTGGCCGGGTCGCAACTCAGCTTCGCTGGATCGGACTGGGGTCGATGGCGATGTTCATCGTCACGGCGATCGACCTGCGCGCGGTATACCGGCTGGCGTACGCGGCCTACGGGTTTGGAGTCGGGCTGCTGCTGCTGGTCCCTTTCTTTGGGATCAAGGTCAACAACGCGCAGCGCTGGCTGGGGGTGGGGGACTACCGGATCCAGCCCTCCGAGCTGATGAAGGTCCTCATCGTGCTGGCGCTCGCCCGCTTCCTGCACGACGCCGCGGCGAAGGAACTCTCCAACCTGCGGCGCCTGGTGGTGCCCTTCGTCATGGTGCTTCTGCCCGCCGCACTCATCATCCGGCAGCCGGACCTCGGCACCGGGATCATGCTGCTGCTGGTGGCGTTTTCGCTGGTGGTCGCCGCGGGCCTGCGGGTGCGCATCATCGTGGCCGTGTTGTCTGCGGCGGTGGTGTCTGTGGCGATCGGCTGGAGCTACATGGAGAACTACCAGCGTCGCCGCATCGACGTTTGGCTCGACCCAGAGCTGTACGCCGACACCGACGGCTACCAAACCATCCAGGCCATGATCAGCGTGGGCAACGGTGGGTTCTTTGGCCGGGGGCTGTCGCAAGGCTCACAAAATGCGCTCGGCTTCCTGCCCGAGCCGTACACCGACTTTCCCTTCGCCGTGTACGCCGAGGAGTGGGGCTTCGTGGGAACGGCGATGGTGCTGGTGCTGTTCATGAGCCTGACGCTGTGGGCCGTGAACCTGGCCTCTCAGGCGAGCGACCGGTTCGGATCGCTGCTGTGCGTGGGCGTTGCCGCGCTCTTCTTCTGGCACGCCGTGGTCAATATCGCGATGGTTCTTCAGCTGGTCCCGGTCTCCGGCATCACGCTGCCGTTCTTCTCCGCGGGCGGCAGCAACGTCCTGACGATGATGCTGGGGCTCGGCGTGCTGATGAGCGTCTCCAGATCTCGGCACTCGCGCTGAGCCGCGGCGGTCCGGTGCGGGCGTGAGGTGGGCGTGCGAAGATGATTTCGCAGGGGTCCGCCGGGCGTCCTGGCAGCCGGCCGGCGTGCTATGAGTCGGCGGTTACGATGGCGATGGCGATCGGTGTTCTGACCAACCCGAACTCGGGGAAGAACCGCAAGAATCCAGGCCGGCTTGCCGACCTGGAGCGCGCGGTGGCGGGGCATGGGATCGTGCGTCAGACGCAGAGCCTCGACGAGCTGGCCGCTGTTATCGCGGAGTTCCGCGCGGCGGGCTGCGAGTACTGGGTCGTGGACGGCGGTGACGGCACCTTGCACTGGCTGCTCTCGACCGCACAGCAGCTGGCGGCCGACGGTGACACGCCGTGGCCGATGGTGATTCCTGGCAACGGCGGGAGCATCGACTTCGTCGCCCACAAAGCCGGCATTCGCGGACAGGCGCCGGACATTGTCCGGGCGCTCGTCCGAGCCCTCGAGCGGGGGGAGTCGGTGCCGACCGTGGACCTCGACACGCTGCACATCACCGGTGTCACCGATGATGAGGCGTTTGAGCGGATCGGCTTTGCGACGGCCATCGGCGGCGTCGCACAGCGATTCTTCGACAAGCTGTACCAGCGCGAACGCATCGATCCTTTGGGGATTGTCGACGTGCTGGCCCGGGCATCGGTCGGCGGCGTCGCTGGCAGCACTCCCAGGCCGATCCGCGAGCGTCTGGTCCCCTCGTTGCAGCAGTACGCCGATGACATCTTCGAGCCGACCCGGGCCCGGGTCGAAGTCGACGGCGAGGCGTTGTCCTTCGAGACCTTCTCCAGCCTGCAGGTCGGCTCGATCGACATCAACCTCGGCGGCGTCGTTCGGACGTTCCGCCACGCCGCTCAGCCGGGGGTGATGCACGCGCAGGCTGTCTCGTCTTCGCGCCTCGGGGTGGTCGCAAACCTTCCTAACATCGTCTTCGGCACGCCGATCTGGGGCCGTGACGTGTTCGATGGGCCCGCTCGAGAGCTATCTGCCGAAGCCGTGGGCGGGAGCACGTTGGACCCGGTCATCGATGGTGAGCTTTGCTTCGGTCTTCGCTCGCTCCTTGTCCGTCAAGGGCCACGGTTGCGGGTGCCTGCGGTCGTTTGCGGATAGAGGGCGCGGCCAACATCGCGCGTGTCGGCCACCCGGCCGCGCGTGGGTCCCGGTGCAAAGTCGGAGCAAACTTGAGGATCTGCACGGGCGCGACGGGGCCGGGGTGCGTAAGCCCAACCGCTGTGGTCCGTTGGGGTGCGCGGCGGGCTTGACAGCATTGGCCTGTCTTCATTTACTGCCCCCGTTCCCCAGGGAGACCTATTCGATGAAACGCACTTGCTTGCTGTCCACCGCCGCCATCCTCGCCACGCTCACGACCTCGTCGGTCGCATACGCGGATACCAAGCCCGCGGTCCTTTGGGTCCCGACCTCCGACGTCGAGCTGATCCCTTCGGGGGCGGTCGATTCCATCTGCCAGAAGATGCTCATGAGTGGGAGCGCCGTCGCAGCCGGTTGCGTCTCCGGTCTCGATGAGCCGATCACGCGAGAAGTCAGCGCCAACGCGATGATGATCGCCGGTGAGCTTCGCACCGCCTTCGCGGACTACGATCTCAACATCGTCGTTGATCCGCCTCCGGCCTACGTGCCGACCTTCGCGCTTCTGACGTCCGACAACGAGTCCAAGGAATCCACCTCGTACACGTGCGGCAGTCAGGTTGCCAACTGTGCGGGTCTCTCCCGCGACGGCACGTTCTCGACCAACGCTGGCACCCTCACCTGCACCGATCCCGACGCCGTCCAGGCTGCGATCTACGCCGTCGGTCGTCTCGCTGGCCTCGAAGGCAAGGACGACCCGATGGACGCGATGCACTACCCGCCCGACTACACGATGCCGGTCATCACGTTCGCGGACGAGTGCGGTCCCATCGCACCCCAGCTGGGCGGAGAGGACAACATGACGCCCATCCCCCTGGAGTGCACCAGCCTCGACCACGTCGGGTGCGACAGCGGCGAGCAGAACAGCCACGCTGACCTGTTGGAGAACCTCGGACCCAACGCGGCCGACTCCGACGCCCCGGTGATCGCGATCTCGTCGCCGGCCGACGGTGACGTCATCGCCGAAGGCGGCATCCTGGCCGTCAGCGCAAGCATCGAGGAGGCCTCGAACTTCGCAGCCGTGCGCATCACGATCGCCTCGCCCGCCCTCGAGGGGCTCGAGGATCTCGGTATCCTCGGCGGGGAGATCACCACCTGCACGACCGACATCTGCGACCGCAACTTCCTGGACGGCGAGCCGTTCAAGACCGCGGACTCGGACTGGGTCACCAGTGACCTCTCCGGCCTGCCCGGCGGCGAGTACACCATCACCCTCGAGTCCTCGGACTACTACGGCAACGAAGCTGACCCTGTGGTCATCACGGTCACCGTCGAGGGCGGCCCTGTCGACCCCACCGGCGGCGACGACACCGGCGGCGACACCGACCCCACCGGTGACCCGACCGATCCGACCGGTGCCAGCGACACCAACGACACCTTTGTGTCCGGTGGTGACGAGAGCAGCGGCGGCGGCAGCGACACCGACGGCGGGAGCTCCGGTGGTGCAGACGACGACGGCGGCGGCTGCTCGGTCGGCGGCGCTGGCGGCATGGGTGGCAGCTTCGCCATGATGCTTGGCCTTCTCGGCCTCGGCCTGCTCCGCCGCCGCGACTAGCTCGGGCGACAGATCGGAGATGAGGCGGGAGTTCCAGTTGGGCTCCCGCCTTTGTCGTTGTGGCGGTAGGGTGCGCGGCGTGGGCCGACCTCGAGCCGAAGACGTCTTGGTCTCGACGCCGCAGCGGGTGCTCGAAGCCGCGGAGTCGGTCTTTGCCGAGCAGGGCTACGGCCCGGCGAAGCTCGCCGACATCGCAGCGCGGGCTGGAATCCGGCGGCCGTCGCTGCTGTACCACTTCAAGAGCAAGGACGAGCTGTACAAGGCCACGGTTCAGCGCGCCTTCTCCGATCTGGGGCAGGCGCTGCAGACCGCGATGCTGGCCTCCGGTTCCTTCGAAGAGCGCCTGCTGCAAACGGCGGAACAATACGCGCAGTTCTTGGCCGAGCACGAACATGTGGCCCGCATCGTGCTGCGTGAGTTGCTCGACTCCAAAGGGCCTGGGCCCGGTACCGACATCCTGATGACCGAGGTGTCGCCGCTGGTGGACGCCGTGGAGGCGTTCGTTGGCAGTATCGGCGACGACGTGATCGCCGAGGGCGCGCCCATTCGTGCTCGGGTCATGTGCATTGCCTCCACGCTGATCATGCGAGCGGCCGCGCAGGTCCGTGACGCTCTGTGGGGTCCCAAGCATCACGCGCGACTGCTCGCTCGCGCCCTGTTTCTACGCGCATGACTACGCCAGACATCATCCTTTGGGACGTCATGGGAACGCTGATTCACGATCCGTTCTACGACGAGGTCCCCGCGTTCTTTGGCATGACCCTCCAGCAACTTCTCAAGGTCAAACATCCGTCCGTTTGGTCCGCATGCGAGCGCGGTGAACTGTCCGTCGAGGACATGGAGGCGAACTTCTTCGCCGACGGTCGTGAGTTCGACATCGCAGGGCTACGAGAGACCATGCAGCGGAGTTATGCCTGGCTCCCGGGCATGGAAGACCTGCTCAGTTCGCTTCGCAGTCGCGGTATCCCGATGCATGTCGTCTCGAACTACACCCCCTGGTACGCGATGATCGAGAGGACTCTTTCGCTTTCAAACTGGCTGCCGTGGAGCTTTGTCTCGTGCGACATCGGCTGCCGGAAGCCGGAGGCGGCTTACTATGCAGCGGTTCTCGAGCGGCTGTCGGTTCCGGCAGCGCGGTGTGTGTTCATCGACGACCGGGAGCCCAACTGTGATGGCGCCCGGGCGGCAGGGATGCATGCGATCCGGTTTGAAGACGGTGTGACCACCGCTACGGCTCTGTCAGCACTCGGCTTCGGCGACCCGGTGGGCTGACGGGCCGACCCCGGACGGACGTGGCAGACCAGCTGCGAAGCGACGTGCGCACCCGGGCTGATGCCAAGTCGTTTCCATCTTGGATCCCGTGCCTGTAGCAGAGCCGGGGGACGACGTACGGCCAGGTAGGGTCACGGTCACCTTTTCGACTTCGATCGCGTCTGGTGGACTGGTGGGGAGGTACTGGGTGAGCG
>CAYGTG010000263.1:0-8975 GCA_964352485.1 uncultured Nannocystaceae bacterium
TCCAGAATCTGATCGGGCTCGGCGTTCCGCCCGATCGCATCGTCGGCCTGACCTTCACCAACAAGGCCGCCGGCGAGATGCGCGAGCGCCTCGCGGGGATGGTCGGTCAGAGCACCGCCAGCGAAGTGTTGCTGGCCACGTTTCACAGCTTGGGCGCTCGGCTGCTTCGGCTCGACCCCGAGGGTTTTGGCCTTCCCTCCGCGCGTTTCTCGATCCTCGACCAAGGCGACGTCTTCGGCATCGTCCGGGCCCTCATGCGCGAACACGGCCATCACGGTGCCGGCGCGGACCGTCGCTTCGATCTGCCAGCGATCGCGCAGCGGATCAGCCTGTGGAAGAACGCATTCTTGCCCTTCACCCTCGAGGCGGCCGAGGCTCAGATCATCGATGAGTACGACGTCGTGGCGGCGTCCATCTACCCCGCCTACGAGGACCGGCTGCGAACCCTCGGTGCCGTCGACTTCGACGACCTCGTCTGCCTGGTGGCGCGGACCCTGGCCGAGAACCCACAGACGCGAGAGCGCTGGCGCAGCAAGTTCGACTACTTGATGGTCGACGAGTACCAGGACACCAACGACGCTCAGCTCGAGCTCCTGCGTCAGCTGTCCCGACCTCCCCACAACCTGTGTGTGGTCGGCGACGATGACCAGGCGATCTACGGCTGGCGCGGTGCCAAGGTCGAGAACATCCTGCGCTTCGACCAGATGTTCGAGGGCACCACGGTCGTCAAGCTGGAGGAGAACTACCGGTGCCGGACGCCAATCCTCCACTGCGCCAACGTCGTCGTCGCGCACAACAAAGTCCGGCACGACAAGACCCTGATCCCAACCCGGGGCGGCACCGAGCCGGTCCACATGGTGGTCGCCTCGGACGGGCCCCAGGAGTCGCAGTGGGTGGGCAAGAAGATTCGGACGCTGGTCGTCGAGCAGGCCGTCTCCCCCAACGACATCGCGGTCCTGTACCGGTCATCCCTGCAGGCCAAGTCTATCGAGGAGGAGCTGCAGCAGCACGGCATCCAGTACCGGGTGCTGGGGGGCCAATCCGTCTACGACAAGAAAGAGGTCAAGGACGCGCTGGCCTACCTCAAGACCATCCTCACCCCGCGCGACGAGCTCGCGGTGCGACGGGCGCTCGAGACTCCCGCGCGCGGCATCGGACGGATCAGCATGGGCAAGCTCTCGGCCTATGCGAAGGAGCACAAGGTGTCGATGCTCGAGGCCGTCCACCGTGCCGACCAGGTCGAGGGCATCGGCTCGCGTGGACGGGAGGGCCTGCAGCGGTTCTCGAAGATGATCCGTAGCGCGCAGATTCGGTCGCGAGAAGGCGGGGCCGCTTCGGCACTCGAGTATGTGCTCAACACCGTCGGATTCACGGACCACGTCAAGAAAGAGATCGGCAACGACGATGCCGCGGCCGCCCGGCTCAAGGGGGTCGAGTGGCTCAAGGGCAGCATCGGCCGCTACGAAGAGCGGATGCGGCAGCAAGACAAGCGACCGCGCTGGGCCGAGTACTTCGGCATGGTTCAGCTCGACAGCAATGACGATAAAGACAAGGACAAGGAGAAAGAGGAAGAGGCGAAGCGAAAGGGGCAGGTCTCGCTCGCGACGCTTCACAGCTGCAAAGGTCTGGAGTGGCCCTACGTGTTCATCATCGGCATCGAGGAGGGCGTGCTGCCCCACCGCCGGGTCTCCGCGCCTCGAGCCAGCGATGCCATCGCCGGCGACATCGAGGAGGAGCGACGTCTGTTCTACGTCGGGATCACGCGCGCCCGGGACACGCTGTGGCTGTGTCGCAGCAAGAACCGCGTGGAGCGAGGCCGCACCGTCACTCGGGAGCCGAGCCGCTTCATCGAGGAGCTCCCCGAGGACGGCATCGAGACCTACGACATCGACTCCGAAGAGGAAATGACCTCGGACGCGATGGACGACATGGCGGCCGCGTTCCTCTCGAAGATCAAGCCGTTCGAGGGTTAGTCTCGAACGGGAAACCTCTCGGTTTCCCTCGCTCGCCCCCCGGGGCACTCTGCTGGAGGATTCTGACGCCAGCAGGGCACGTACTGTCACGGAGCCCACGGTGGGCGCCTCGCACCCCCGGATGGTCTACCCGCTACCCACAGCGGCCATCGCTCCCCTCGCACGCGCCCGAAGCACCGCGCGGTCCGGCGGCGGCAACCCGCTCACCAGCGCCGAGGTCTCGTACCGGCTCGCGCTCGCGCTCGCGCTCGACGATGCGCAGGGGTCACAGAACCGTGTTCGAGACCTTCACAGCGAAGCCAAGGCTGCGTGTGACGGCATCAAGACCAAGAACCCATTGTGTGCCGAGGTTGTGACCTGGATCGCGCGGTGATCCTTAGCGACCGACCCCCTTGAATGGATGCCACGTTTCGCCGTCCACTGAGTTCGTGACGCGTCTCTCCTTCATGATCTCCGGCCTTTTGGCTCTTTCGGTGACCGCTTGTGACGACGACGTCAGCGAGCCAACCTTCGAGCCCACCTCGGTCCCCGAGTCCAAGCCCATCGACGACCTCGACGAGGACGAGCAGCAGAGCTTCTGCGAGGAAGCCACCGACTGGGCCACCGACGTGATCGGCGACGAGTTGCCGAGGCTGCTGTGCAACACCGAGGGCATCAGCGCGGCGTTCGGAGAGGACGGCTCGTTCGACCTGGCGGCGTGCAAGGCGGCCCGTGACACCTGCCTGTCGGAGCCTTCCGAGTTCGACTTCGAGGGCGAAGACCTCGAGTGCAACTTCTCCGAGGTGGACACCTGCGGAGCGACGGTCGGCGAGTTCTCCTCGTGCTTCGAGGAAACCGCACGGCTGCTCGACCGCGCCGCAAAAGCAACGACCTGCGAGCGCTTCGCAGCCGGCGACTACCCGGACGAGTCTGACTTCGTGATCTCGGCGAATTGTGAGGGCCTGTTCGAGCGCTGCGGAGGCGACGAGGATGAGACCGAGGGCGAGCCCGTGCCGCCGGAGTGAGGAAGCGACCCGCGTACTACGGCGTGCAGCATACGGTGAATGCTCCAACCTCCGAGACCGACCCCACGGGATTGCCACCGTTTGCGGAGCAACCCGAGGAAAACGGATCGTTCGGGTCGTACTCAATGCCGTAGACGACGCTGGAGGTCGCGGTGCCGTTGGGTATGACGGAGCGACAGGTTCCGTTCGCGGGTTCTACTTCGTCCTCGTTGAAACCGCTTCCAGAGTAGAAAAGATTGAACTCAACGGAGCCGCTGCAACCGACCCCCTGGGCAGCACCGCAGGAACAGCTAGAACATTCTCGGGAATCCACCTCGTCCGTGAAGTAAACAGTCCGTTGAGAATACTCTGACCCAACCGGACACGGGACATCTCCATCAGAATAGACGCAGTATGAGGAGACGAACGACGCAGAAAGCTCGGGAACACACACCTCGTCTGCGCCGCACTCTCCCGCTCCGAACACCCCGCCGCACAACTCGACGGGATCGCCGTATTCGATAGCCGGCACCGACTCCGACGCAGCAGGAGCACATGTGGGGGCCGCCTCGACATCAGGAGTATCGATGACGACGTAGATCCCGGAATCCCCATCCGAATCGGTATACGGAGTCTGAGCTGTCGTGATGGTTTGCGTGAGGTTGTTGCAGCCTGTGGCGGTATCCTGATCGTAGATACTGATCGTTAGCGGGTCCTCACACTCACCGCCCGAGGGAGGGCCGCAGGAACACGAGCAAATCGCGGCGGCTCCGCTTACGGAGGTCACGCCATCCGCGACAGAGTTCGGAAATCCGCCGCCGCAACCGGTGTCACCAGCATTGCCCGGCGTTGCCGATTGAGCGTGAGGGCCAACCCATCCATCGGGTGCTTCGGCGACACATGCATCCATACAGGGAGTTGCGGTGGAAGTCGTGTCGCTCGACTCTTCTTCCCCCGAACCTGATTCTTTCGTTGTTGTCCCCTCGTGGCCCGTTGTCGTTCCCGAATCCGAGTCATCTCCGCTCGTAGTAGTGCTTCCCGGCTCGATAGTTGGATCGCTGGAAGATGAGCTAGTAACCACCGTGGTGGTTCCGGTTGAAGACGCGGGCATCTCGGTGTCCGCAGCAGAACTAGACATCTCAGCGGAGTCCTCTCGGCCCGACGACCCTTCCGGTCCCAAATTTTCATTGGGGGAGAAACACGCAGGGGCGAACAACGCGAGGAGAAGAACTCGGCCTGAGTAGGTGCCACGATCCACACTGGTTGTGTCGCTCACTTCCCAGCTGGGCGCAAGCTGTCGCGCCGACCGAGTAGAGAGGCCGGCCTGGTCCCCGCCGAACGACAAGCACAGCAGACCGAGCCGCGTCGAGCACACTAACGCGCGGACCTAGGGAAAACGACGACCGGCCGGCCGGCTCATCCCTGCCCGGCAGACTTGAGGGCGGCGCGAGATGAGTCCTCGACGCCACGATGAGAATGGTCCGACCGTCGCAGCTGCAGTCACCGCCAGCCGCAGGACTCGACGCCTTGTTCTCGCGGCGACGGAGAGCGCCGTCGCAAGTCGACAATGGTGGCGGCCGCACCACCGACCCTGTCTGAGCAGTTCCGAAAGAAGGGCCAGTGGGGATCGCAAGGGTCGTAGCCAACCCTTCATGCCCGACCTTCGTTCGGGGACAGAGGCAGCGGCGACCTGTTGCGGGGTTAGCAATAGTCCGCGCCAAAAAGTTGCCCTACCCGTCTCGTTGAGCCGGTGGCGACCCCAGGAGCACGACGACGGTCTCAATGCCGCGCTCAGCTGAGATTCTTCTCCTACGTTCGCGCACGGCCCGTTCACCGGGGACGTGCGCGAGCGAGGAGAAGACACGGCTGGACCTCCCGACAAACAAAGACCCACGGAAGGGCGGCGAGCATGAGCCAATCCCTTCCGTGGGGCCTAGTCGCAGGAGAGCCCTACTCGCAGAATGAGGCCTCGACGGTCCCGTCGATGCCAACTACGGGCTCAACACAAGTCTGGCCGTCCGCGCAACCCTCTTCCGTACCGTCGACGATACGACACTCGCCGCACAGGCCGAACGTCACCAGGCTCATGAGGTCGGCTTCGGCGCAGAAGTTCTCGCACGCGTCGTTGCCGTCGCCCTCAAGGTCGCAGAACTCGCCGTCCGGAACGCTCATGGGGGGGACGCAGGTCTGCTGGCCGCTGATGTTGGCGACGTCGACCGAGACGTTGCAGAGCTCGTCGCCATCACAATCAGCCGTGGTCTCACACTCGGAGCACGTGTTCGCCAGCAGGATACCGGGGACGTTGATGATCTCGACGCAGGTTAGACCGTCGGCGCAGACATCGGAGCTCTCGCAACCGCCACCGAGCTCGCCCATGTTGCAGACCGATCCTTCGGGAGGCGTCGACAGCGGGTTGGGGAGGCTGCAGCCTCCTTCGGCACAGTCTTCGTCGCCTGAGCACTGGCCGCAACTGCCACCGATTCCGGTGACGTAGCAAGCACCGGACTCGCACTGCTCGTTCATCGTGCAGTCGGAGCCATCGGGAAGCGGGTCTGCACCGGTGGGCTCGGTGGTATCGGTGGGCCCGTCCGTGGTCTCGCCGCCGCTGGTGGTGCCGTCGGTCGTGTCGGTTGGGTCCGTGGGATCTGTGGAATCCGTCGGGTCCGTCGGGTTCGTGGAATCCGTGGGATCCGTCGCGTCCGTGGTCGGCGTGCCGCTGGTGGGTTCGTCGGTGTCGGCGCCCGTGTCGGCAGGGTCATCCTCTGCGGGGCAGCCTGTGCCAAAGCCCAGGGCCGCTACGAGAGAAAGAGAGGAAAGAAAGCGTAGGTCGAGTTTCATCCTAGTCTCCAGTCCGAGGCGATAGCCGCGGAGATAGGACGCATCTTCACCCTAACCGCGGTCGGCCGTCTAGCTGGTTTTTGCGACCACGGACAAACTCCCGTGGCCGGTCCCCTGCCCCGCGCCCAACGATTTCGCCCCTTCTGGAGACACGAGGGGACGGTGAACGCGCCCCCTGGCTACCGGCGCGCGCGTTCGCGAGCCAGGTCCTTCGAGAGGTTCTTCTGGTGCGCTTCGAGCGTCCCGCCGCCAATCTCCAGCAGCTTGGCGTCGCGCCACAGTCGTTCGACCGGGAACTCGCGGCAGTAGCCCGCCCCGCCCATGACCTGCATCGCGTAGTCGGCGACGATCTTGCCAACCGGCGCGGCGAACAGCTTGGCTGCGTCCGATCCGATGCGGTTGCGGATGTCCGGGCCGACCTCGCGCGCGACGTTGTAGACCAAGCACTTGGCCGCTTCGGTCATGGCGTAGCCGTCGGCGATGTAGCGCTGGATCTGGCCAAACGCGCCGATCGGCTTGCCGAACGCGGTCCGATCCACCGAGAACTCGACCATGATGTCGACGCAGCGATCGGCGATCCCCACGCTCATCGCAGCGAGCGCCAGACGCTCGACCTCGAGGTTGCGCATCATGTGGGTGACCCCGTCCCCCTCGGCGCCCAGCAGGTTGGCCTTGGGGATCCGGCAGTCCTCAAAGATGAGCTCGGACATCGTAGAGCCGCGCATGCCGCACTTGTCGATGTGGTTGCTGCTCGAGAAGCCGGGGCAGTCGCGGTCGACCAGAAACGCGGTCACGCGTCCGTCCACCTTGGCGTAGAACAAGAAGCAGTGCCCCTCGCAGCCGTTGGTGATGTACGTCTTCGTCCCGTTGACCACGTAGCTGTCCCCATCGGACACCGCGGTGGTGCTCATGCCCATCACGTCGGTCCCCGCTCCGGGCTCGGTCATCCCCATGCCCGCGACCCACTCGCCGGAGAGGACCTTGGGTAGATACCGAGCGCGCTGCTCGTCGTTGGCGCAGTGGAAGAAGTTGTTCACGAACAACATCGAGTGGGCCAGATACGCGAGCGTGAAGCCCGGGTCGTACTTCGCCAGCTCGTGATGCACGATCACCGCCGCGACGGTGTCCATGCCCGCACCGCCGTGTTCCTCGGGAATGGTGATTCCCAAAACGCCGAGCTCGCCGAGCTGCCGGAACAGGTCTCGGTTCAGCACCCCCTTCTCGTCATGTGCGGCCGCCTGAGGGTCGACATGTTTCGCCGCAAATTCAGCGATCGTCTCCCGAATCATCTGGTGCTCGGGGGTGGGATTGAACAACGCGTCGTACCGGGACTCCGACATCTTCGGTAGCTTGCGGTTTCCATCGTCGATCGGAAAGCCGTGGCGGCCTGCGTATCCTCTCGCGCCACAACACGAGTGACGGCACCGCTTCGCCTTCGGCACGACTCGAGCCCTTGCCCGCCTCGTGTAGGTTTTTGCAGCAAATTGGCTCCAAAAAATGCCGTTGCGACACAAATGCAATCATCAATGTACGTAAACGGCGCGAACGCGGCGGCGCCAGCGGCCCATACCGGTGAGAACACGTGCGGCCCAGTCCGTGCAGAGTGGAGTCACCGCCCATGGCTCGCGTCTGCACGTTCCTCCTCACACCCGCGCGCGCACTGCTCGTGCTCGCGCTGGCCTGCACCTCGTCCTCCACCACAGGCGAGCACGACCGCGCGTCTGTCGACGAGATCGACACCAGCAAGATCCCCTCGGATGGACCGGCGCTGCTGTTCCCGCCCCCGCTGACCCGACGCGATCGGCGACTGCTCCCGCCCAACCTCGCCGGCGTCGACGACGACCCGACCGAAGCCCTCACCGTCGAATGGCCCGAGCTCGACGACGAGGGCCGCTGGGAAACCTCCGGTCAGACCATCACGCTGCGGCTGAACAATCGCGCCAAGCGCAAGGACAAGACGCCGCCGCCCATCACGGTGACACCCGCGGTCAAGGGCAAGGCCCGCTGGAACAGCGACTGGTCGGTCTCGTTCGTCGCCGAGGACCCCTTCGATCCCGAGACCGACTACACGCTCGCCCTGGGTCCGATCGAGGACGAGGCCGGGAAGGCGATGGAATGGAAGGGCGTGTTCCGAGCCGACCCCCAGATCTGGATCGGTGGAAAGATGGTCACGTACATCCCCGAGCCGGGGAAACCGCGCGTGGTGAGCTTCACTCCGTATGACGGCACCAAGCAAGGGCCGCGCCCGGAGATGACCGTGCTGTTCGACCAGCCGGTGACGCCAGAGCAGGTCAAGGAGCTCATCACGCTGACCACTGGCAAGGGAAAAGCGCTCGAGTTCAGCCTCAAGCACCCGAAGAAGAGCCTGTTCGAGGGCGCGAAGGCCGACAAGCGGAACATCGTCGTCGTCAAACCCAAGCGGCGGATGAGGCCTGGGGGCAAAGGGGCGTTCACCGTCCGCGATCACGGTGCCGCCGAGGAAAGTGCCGACCGCGTCGCGTTCGACGTGGCGCCTCGGCTGAAGTTTACGAAGGTGGACTGCCGCTACGATTCGGAGCGCTGCACGATGAAGGGCGACACGCTCCACATCGGCGGCCGCGAGGTCGCCCTTCACTTCAACAACATCATCGCCGGAGGAAAGTCGCTCGAAGCTGCGGTCACCCTCGACCCCCCGGTGCGCAACATGTCCGTGTGGTCCCAGCGCTGGAGCTCGGATGGCCAAGTCACCATCGGCGGTGCCTTTGAGCCCAGCCGCAGCTATACCCTCACGCTCGCTTCGGCCAAGGACACCTACGGCCAGGCGCTCGCGGCTCCCGTCGTCGTCAAGCTCCGCACCGCGCCGCGACCGGCCAGCGTCTCCATGCCCGAGGGCCTTCAGTTCCTCGACGCAGCGCTGAGCAAGACGTTCGAAGTCACCACCCGGAACGTCGACGGCGTCGAGCTCCGCGCTTGGGAGGTCGCAGACAGCGACGCTGCGTGGCAGGACGCCAATGGCCGCGTGTCCCGCCGAGAGGCCCCCGCCGGCAAGCCCACGCTCATCATCCCCCTGTCCCCCACAGCGCAGCAGGACAAGACCGTGGTCTCGACGCTCAACCAGCTCGAGCATCTCGGCACCGCGAACGCCTACCACCTCGAGCTGCCGCGCACCTCGACCGCCATCCACCCCCCCGCGCCGACCCAC
>CAYGTG010000264.1:0-8974 GCA_964352485.1 uncultured Nannocystaceae bacterium
AACGGATAGCGGATCGAGACGGTTGCGGCGCCGGGGGGCTTCGGAAACCTCCAGCGCTTGACCGCCTTCGCAATGCAGACGGCAGCGGAGTTGTCAGCAAGGGTCGACCGTGCCACGACGGCAGTGCTGACACGACCGTCCGCGCCGACGACGAACTCCACCTCAACCCGGCCGCGAACATCGGGGTCGGATGACAGCGCGCGGTTGTAGCAGAAGCGGACCTCGTTGGTGTGCGCCCGAACGATTCGGCGCACGATGTCTTTGTCCAGCGACCCCGCGACGGTCGCCTTGCCACCTCGAACGACCGGCACTCGAGCGCCGCGCCGACCGAATCCCTGTGAACCCGCTGGGGAAGCGACACCCGACGCGCCACGGCCGTAGCCCGAGCCCCAGCCACCACCGGATCCGCGCCCGATCAGGCCGACGTTACCCAGGCCGATGGTGCCCTCGCCCGTACCGCCGCCACCGCGCCCCGTGCCCTCGAGCCCCATGCCCTTGAGCCCAAGTCCTCCGAGCCCGTACGCCTCACCGACTTCGGTGCCGGTGAGCCCTCCCCAAACATCCTGATCGTCATCTCCCACCGAAAACGCACCACCCTCGGGAGAGGCCAAGAAATGTCCGCTTCCGCTCTCGATCACGCCGAGCACCCCGCTCTCGTGCTCGGATATGCCGGGGTCGAAGGCGCGCCCCACTCGGCGGAGGATGACGTCGCCGCGAGGATCATCGTTGGAAGCCAGGGGAGTGCCCGTGGGGCCGCCACCGCGCCGGAGCAGATCGATGCCGCCGGGGCCGACGGTCAAGATGTTGGCCAACGCCCTTCGATCGATGCCGTAGCGCCGATAGTCCTGCTCACTTTCCAAGACCAGAAGTGCGGTCTGCGAGGTGAGGATGCGGTGCCCCAGCGAGAGCTCCAGGAGGTCCTGTTGCAGAGCGAGCGTGGCGGCGGGGTCACCTGTCGCGCCCAGCAGCGCGGTCAGCTCGGCCGCTCGGGCCGTGGCCACCGCGCGTTCGACCAACGGCGATGCACCTTCCAGGGTCGAGACGATGTGCCGGCCCAATGCGGGGTCGGAAAAGCCGACCTCCACCGACGCGGGCGCATCGCCCTCGAACCGCGCGTAGACGACGACATCGTCGCCGGGTGCGAGGCCCTCGAGGGAGCGGGGGTACGACCACCGGGCCCCGGACACTTCGACGCTCACGTCGTCGAAACCCCCTTCGGTCAGTCGGTGCGCAAGGCTTGAGCCGTCCACATCGGGACCGACCACGAAGCCGGTGCGTAGTGCCGCCGCGGTGAGCCCCGAGAGCACCGATCGATCCGCGGACATCGTCGTCGCGTAGGCGTCGATGCGCGTGACGCCGAGCTTCACTGCGCGCTCGACAAGCGAAGCCGCCGCGGTTTGCCCCGCGGTGGCGATCCCATCGGACCACACCAGCAGCCGATGTCCCTTCGCGCCGGCCAGCAGAGCGTCTCCCAGCGCTGCGCCCAGATCCGAGGCACCAAACGCCCGTCGCTTGCGAAGCGCGGCCAGGCCTTCGCCGACCCCCTCACCCGCCTCGCCTTTGAAGATGGACTCCACGCTCTGGTCGAACGCGATCACGTGAACGGAGGTGTGCGGGGGCAATCCGCCGAGGAGCCTCTCGAGCCGATCGACCTCTCGCTCGAAGATCCCCGCCGTGGACGCACTGGTGTCAAAGAGGATGGTCAGCGCATCGATGGGGTCACCCTCGGCAGCCTCGGGAAGACGCACCCGCACCGCTGCAAGCTGCTCGCTTCGAACGCCCGCGGCCAGCCCCGCCCCCTCCAGCGCCACGAACAGATCCTTCTGCGGCGCGAAGTTTCGCTCGGAGACTTCAACGACGCGCGCAGTAGCGGTCATGAAGCGGTCCGAGTTCGCCCCGTCCGCCGTCTTGACGATCACCCGAATGTCGAGCGCGTCGAGCTGTGGGAGTCCGGCCAAAGGAAGTCGATATCCACCGTGCTCGCCGATCAGCGGCTGGCTGTACGACACGATGATCTCCTTGTCCGCCAGCGGCTCGATCGGGAAGACTCGGGCCGAGATCCGGTTGGCAGCGGCCTTCTCGAGCAGCGCGGGGTCGACCCGAGGCCGCTGGTGAATGAAGGTCTCGAAGGTTCGCCGTGCTTTGGCGCGCTCGACGACTTCGCCCTCCATCCACGTCTCGCCGACCTTCATCGCAAGTCGCGAACAGGCTGCCTCCGGGGGCAGGTCGACTTCGAATCGACCTTCACGGCGGCGCCGCTGCGGGTTGTGGAACACCAGGCGAAGCTCGGTGAAGGCGACAGGGTCCTCGACCACGACCATCCCAGACACCGACCGCAGCTGGAGCCCCGCCCCATCGCCGGCCGTCAGAGACATCGGCACCCGCTGAGCCACCGAGGCCTGCCACTCCACCTTCGGAACAACGGGTGTCAGCGTGTGTTGCACCAGCGTCGGGCTGTCTGCGGGGTCCTGGATCGCAGAAGGTGGCGGGTCGTCGCGCGTACACGACACCGTCCACAACAGCGCCAGCAAGCACAACAGGGACGACCAACGACTCTCGGTGCGGCTTAACATCAAACGGGACCCCTCCCTACGACAACGCGATTGCCCGAGGGTTCCCTCCATTCGCTCAGAGCCGAGCGATCTCGAGCCGGCGATGAGTCATCGCGCTGGTGGCACTCCCCTTCGAGTCTCCTGGCTCCGACGGCGCAGTCCTCACCGCACCGCCCTCTCGCGTCGATGCAGGCAGAGGCCCCCGACACAAGCAACGCGGCGGCCGGCGCGTGGTGTAAGCGCACGAGCCTGCGCACCCGCGCAACGGTTGCCGCTGAAGCGGAGCGCTGTAGACCTTCGACATGTTCGAAGCCGGCATCGCGTTGGTTCGGCGCGCGCATCGTGCCGTATACGCGCCGGCCACTGTCGCTCGCGTAGAGCGAGTCGCAGTCGTCGGCGCCGCGCTCGCGTTCGTCGTCCACCTGACGATCATCGCAGTCGCGAAGCGTTCATCAGGCCTGCTCGATCTTGACTGGTTCTCGTCGAGCTACCTGGCGGCTTTATACACCCCCTTTTCGTTCTTGCTGTTCTTCGAGGTGTTGATGCTGGTGCGTGCGCTTCCGGAGTCATTCAGTCGCTCGGTTGCCGTGCAATACGAGGTGGTCGCCCTCATCGTCCTGCGGCGCGTCTTCAAGGACATCGCGCACCTGGACGGGGCCGAGGTTGTCGAGCTGACCAACCCCATTGTGTGGGAAGTCGGCGCCGACATGGTTGGAAGCCTGGTGCTTCTACTGCTGGTCCGGCGATTTGCCGCGACCGTACCGAAGCACGCCGAGGCCGCAGGCACCCCGCTCGAGCGCTTCATCGCTCTCAAACAGCTGCTATCGCTTGCCCTGGGCGCCCTCGTCCTCGTCCTCGCGGTCGTCCACTTCGTGCAGTGGTCTGTGGAGATGGTGGAGATGGCGAGCGGGACACGGAAGGCGCTCGCGGACGTCGATGCCATCTTCTACGAGGACTTCTTCGGTCTGCTCGTGCTGGTCGATGTACTGCTGCTGCTGCTGTCGTTTGGCCTCACCCACGACTCAATGCTGGTGTTTCGCAATGCCGGTTTCATCGCTTCGACCGTGGTCGTACGCCTCTCGTTCACCGCGCCGCGCCTGCACAGCCTGATCATGTTGGTCTTAGCTGTCGCCTTCGGCGTTGCAGTGCAGACGATGTTCACCCGCGGTCGCGTGTCGCCCAACGCCGAGCCCTTATGAACGTGGACTCCTCTGGGTAGGAGCCGAAACGCCGCTGTACCGGGCGTACTCGAAGTTTTGGGGACGCCGCCAGGAGCGAGAAGGGCGAGTGAGACGTCGTGTCGGGTTTCTCAACAGGCTGCTAGGCTTGCTCGGTTTGTTCGTCCTGGGTCTGATGCCGGCGAGCTGACCTCGCTGTCACCCCGCGTCACCGTGAGTTCGTGGGGGCAACGGCCCGGAGGATGGCATCGGACAGTTGGCTAACCGTGAATGGCTTGGACAAGAAGACCCAACCGCGGGTCTGGACTTGCTCCAAGTCCGGCCGAGGGTCGCCGTAGCCGCTGACGAGCACCACCGCGATTTGCGGCTGGCGACGGGCCGCGGTCTCGCAGAACTGCACGCCGTTGCCGTCGGGCAGCACGACATCGCAGACCAACACGTCGTGCGGCTCCTTCGCCAGCGCGAGCTCGGCGTCTTGCACCCCGGCCGCGGTGCTGAGGGCACCGACCTGTGGTCGCAGGGTTCGCGCCAAGAGCTCGCGAATCGAACTGTCATCCTCCACCACCAGCACGCATCGATCGGCCAGTAACCCTTTCGGTGGCGGCTTGGCGGCGGCTTCGATTCTGGTCTCTGGACCGCGCGCGACGGGGAACCAGACGTGGAACTGGCTGCCGCTTGTCGTGCTATCTACCGTGAGCCATCCGCCATGCTGCGTGACGATCCCGTGGACCACGGAGAGGCCCAACCCCGTGCCTCGTCCCTGTTCTTTGGTGGTGAAGAAGGGGTCGAAGATCTGCGAGAGCAACTCGGTGGGGATCCCAGGGCCCGTGTCCGAAACGGTGAGTCGAACGAGTCTCTGGCCGGCGGCTTCGTGGGGCACGGTCCTGGCTGCGTTCCCTCCGGTGCCGGCCGGAACGTGTGCCGTCTCGATGCGAAGGCGTCCTCCGTCCACCATGGCATCGCGGGCGTTGACGGCCAGGTTCACGATGACCTGCTCCAGCTGAACCACGTCCACCGAGACACACCAAGATGAGTCCCCCTTGGCGCGTACCACCTCCAGCTCGATGCTCTCGTCGAGCAGTCGCTCCAACAGAGGGCCCACACCCTGCAGCACAGACTCCAGCTGTACGACCTCGCGCTCGAGGATTTGTGCTCGGCTGAAGGCGAGGAGCTTGCGGATGAGCGCCGCGGCACGATCCGCGGTGGTGCCGATGACCGCCAGGTCTTCGTCCGCCGAGGCCCCGCGGGAGAGCTCGTATGTGGCGCTCTCCTGCGCCATGACCACCGCTGTCAGCAGGTTGTTGAGGTCGTGGGCGATGCCCGCGGTAAACCGCCCCACCGCCTCCATTTTCTGCGCGTGAGCAAGTTGCTCGTGGTTGCGCTGGGCTTGCGCCATCAGCGTGCGCAGCTCATCGTGCAGTGAGGCTTTGTGCAGAGTCCACGAGACCTGGGTCAGGAAGACCTGAGTCGCCACGCGGTCTTCCGGGGTGAGCTCGCGAGACGAGATGACCATGATCCCCCACACCTCGTCGCCCTTGATGAGCGGCCCGCCGATCATCTGAGCCATCCCCAGCTGCTTCAGAATGAAGGCGACGACGGACGCGGCGGCCTTGGGGAGAACCTGCGCCGCGACCGACCGAGTATCTTCCCGGAACTCCACGCTGCGCTCGCGCACGATCTTTCGGTAGAACTCGATCCGGTCCACCTCGACACGAAACGACTCTCGCGTCTGACCAACACGGGCCTCGACGAGCCTTAGCAGATGGGAGTTGGCGCTGAGGTAGTGCAGATGGAGGTGCTGCCGGTCCTCGTCGAGGCGCAACACGGTTGTCTGAAGACCCAGGTCACGCAGGGTAGCCCCGACCGACTCCAATACTTCGGGCAAGGACAGCGCCTTGGCCATGGCCACCGACGCCTGCTCGAGAGCCCACAGCACTCGCTGAGCACGTTCGAGGTCTCGAACCCGCGCTCGTAGTCTTTGGACCTCGTCTTTGTCGGTGGTCTTCGTCGGCACAGTAAGACCCCCACAAGCATAGTCCACGGACGCAGGTGTCCGGACGCAAACACTGCGAGGCTGGTTTTCGGTGCGCTCCAGTCCCAGAGCCCGTCACGTCGGTGGCTGCCCGAGGGTGACGAACCGGCCGCTGCCGCGGAGCGGCCGCGGCCCTACGGGACCATTCTTGCCCACACACCGTCGACGGCGCCGTCGACGGTGCCATCACATTGCGGAAGTGGTGAATCGAATTTGACCGGCGGCGCGGTCCGAGGAAGAACCCGCGCGTGAAACCAAGTACGGCCCGCCAAACACGGTCCTTTCGCATGTGTGGCATCGCGAAGATACGGCGATCGCTCGCCTCCCGACGCCTCTGCTGGCACAATCGAATCATGCGCTTTCGCCTGGGTCTGACGTTGCTGCTCGCCGCCCCCGTCGCCTGCTTCTCGGAACCACCGGGGTCCTCCACATCTTCGGACGACGCCTCTGGCAACAACAGCGCCACCGGGGCCGAGGGGAGCGGGTCCGCAGGACCGACGGACTCGACGAGCACCGCCACCACCGAGCAGAGCGGGACCTCATTCAGCTCGACGAGCGCGGGCGCGACCTCCCTCGAGGAGACCGGCGATGTCACCACCGGTGGGCGGACTTCCGGGATTGCCGATACCGGGACGCCGGGGACTGAGCTCGTGTTGTACGACCTGTTCGATGTTGCGTGCACCGAGGGGGTGTGGATATCGGCCTCAGCTGGGGCCGGTGGCCCCAGTCCCGCCCCATGCTACGAGGATAAGGGGGTACCCCAGACCCAGGGCGCGATTCGGAAGCTCGGTGGGGACAGCCTCATCCTCGAGCTTCCGGACGGCGATGAGGGCTTCCTCTCCGGGACCTTCTTCGAACTGCCTTCCGACGTCACCAGTGAGGGCGCCGCACGCCTGAGGTTTGAGGTCGCCTGTGTCCACCCCAAGATGATCGGATGCGCGGTCGAAGCGATCCAGTTCCTGGTGTATTCGTCAGGAGAAGAGACACCGAGCACGATCCCCTTCGATGAGCCTGCCGTGTTTGGGCCCGGCATGGCCGTGGACGTGCCGATCGTCTTCGGCGGCCGAGGTGATCAACTCGTCATCGCCGCCTTCGCTGACATGGGGATCCCCGGGCAGGCGATCGCCCTCCGAGCACCTCGCATCGTCGTCGACGAGGGTTGAGTGGATACCGGTTTTTCCAGCGGCTGAACCCAGCGCCGTGGGCTCGAGATCTGGACGCGGGCTTGAAGGAGCCCCTCCGTCGGACGCTAGCACTTAGCGCTAGCGCACGCACTCGACTGCGGCGCAGTAGCCCACGTACCAGCCAGCGAACGGCTCGTCTGTAGCGCCAAAGTTGATCGGCTCGGCGCTTGGCACGGCCAGTTTTTCTCCGAAGCTCCAAAGCCGCGTGAGCTTGCCGAGGGCGTTCTGCTGCTGGATAAAGGCTCGCCCGGACTCACTGCGTCCGTCATCCGCGAAGAACTCGAGACCGTCGTTGAGAAGCTCGTTCGCGGACGATTGCCGGGCACTTGCGAACGCAAGTTGGTCGTGGCGAATCCGGTGCGTTCCAGCGTCGTTGGAGTACAGCAACGCCTCGTCGTGCGGTCCGTCCTGCCCCGCGACGACGCTGTACCCAACTCCACCGTAGCTTGCGGTGTTCCTTGGGTAGAGCGGGTCGTTGGTCGTGCCATCGCCGACGGGTCGGCCCCAACGGATCGTCCCTGCCGCCTCGATCACCGTCGTGCTGCTCCAGTACCAGCGCTGTTCGCGACTCTGGCTCTGGTGAATCTCGCGTACAGCGTCGTCATCGAGATCGGGGAACACGATCGTCGGTGTGACGCCTTCATCATCGCCAGGAAACCGCTCACCACCATCGGTCGACCACTGCACGACGTAGTCGGCGTCGAGGCGGCCGACCCGGTACCAGAGGTCGTCGTCGGCGAAGTCGGGATCCTCGTGCACCTCTACGATGAGCCCATCGTTGTTGATCGCTACTGACGGACGGTTTCCGCTGTCGTAGCTCGCGTGTTGGATCCACCGAATGCTCCCGTCCGCTTCCACCTGCCCGGTCCAGAGCCACATCCCCTCGTTTGCTTCGGACTGGTGCACCTCGATGACCTGCCCCATCTCGTTGATCGCAAACGCGGGGTCGCGGGCGCGATCGCGAAGATAGGCGAGCTGACCGTCTTCATCACCGGTGAGGACGACGACGAAGCGCCCCTGCATTTCGTCGACGTCCGGCCACTGCCCGTCGTCTGAAAGATCGGTCGGTGTGTAGAGGCGATCGCCAAGCTGCGCTTCGAGCAGAGCGTTGAATGCTCCAAAGTTTCCATCATCGAAATGGCTCGCCTCGAAGCGGTCCTTCAAGTCGATGTACACAGTGATAGGCGAGTGTGTCGGATGGGCATCGGACCAGCTTGCCATCGTGTCGAACCATTCGGTGAGCGCATCCGTGTCAGGGTTGCCTCCGCCATGGGACACCTCGTCGCCGGGACCATCGTGACCCACTCGGTACCCGAACTCGGCGTAGTCGTTGTTGTGGACGTCCAGCTCGAGCGTGCGGACCCCTGCGTCTAGCTGGGCTGGGATCCCACCGACGTCTCCCTCGCCATCGGCCCCGGAATATGAGTTGTGGGTCGTTGCTGTCGGCGCAAGGTTGTACGCGATCGACAACTCGACCTCTGGCTGGCATTCGGCAGAGCACCCATCCTCAGGGTTGGTGTTCCCGTCATCGCAAAGCTCCCCCGCGTCCAAGAGGCCGTCGCCGCACACGCCGGACTGGCCGGTGGTGGGATCGGAGGTCGGATCCCCCGTGGAGTCAGCGGTTTCGTTGCTGGTCGATTCCGTCACGTCGGTTGACGCTCCGCTCGGGCCCGACGACGGACCGCGACTCCCGGTAGCCCCATCCGTGTCACCGTCGGGTCGCGAATCGGTGTCCCCGCACCCGAACAGACCCAGGGCCAAGAGCATACTGAAGCGTCGACACTGGCCCATTGAGTTGCTGTACCACTCGATTTGGGAGGCCTTCAAGTTCCCAGCCGCGACTTCCGTCCGCCCCGACGGCTGGCCGGGGGAGTCGAACCCAGAGCCCGCCTCACTCTAACGAATAGCCGGCCGCCGGCGCCCCGGTACATTAGCAGCGGAAGCGAGACCGCTCGGCGGGCACCCTCAACCCGCTGCTAGGCCTCAATCAAGCGCTGCTTGATTGAGGCCGTCGCGCCAGTCTTGATA
>CAYGTG010000265.1:0-8952 GCA_964352485.1 uncultured Nannocystaceae bacterium
CGTCCGCAATGATCGCGGGTGCCACCGTGGCGTACCCCGCCTCCCCCACGCCGATCAGGGCCCGCATGGTGAGGAGGCCTTCGTAGCTCTCGGCCATGCCGCTGCCGATCGTCGCGAGACTCCACAGGCCGACCCCCACCCCAACCATGCGGTTGCGGTTCCAGCGGTCCCCGAGGATGCCGCCGATCGGTGCCGCGATCGTGTAGACGATCATGAACACGCTCCCCAAGAGTCCTCCGGCAGCGTCGTCGAAACCGAGATCGCTGCGGATCCCCTCGAGGACCGCGCTGAGAACGTAGCGGTCGAGGTAGTTGAGGAAGTTGATGACCGTCAGGACGAGCAGCAGCGACAGCGCGAAGCGACTGCCGGCGGACCGGCTCTTGGACACCATTGGGCCCATAGCAGCGCGATGCGCGGCAATTGTCCAGGGATCCCGGTCTAGACCGCGTTCTTGCCCCGTCCGGGGTAGTCGCCGGGCCAATCCATGACCAAACTGTGGAGATTTCTGTCGATCCTCGCCCCTCCAGTGGCCGTAACATCTGCCTCGGGTCTCCGATTGACCTGCGAGCCCCGAACCGGGGCCCACCGGACGGACCCAAACCTCTCCAAGAGAACTCGAAAAGGGAAAACGACATGGATCTCAAAAGCATTGCCACGACGCTCGCATTCCTCGGCACCGGCGCCCTCGCCATGACCGGTTGCGACAAGGAAAAGCCCGCCACCGAGACCCCCGCTGCTCCTGCGGCAGGCGATGCGGCTGAAGCATCCTGTGGTGCCGACAAGGCTGAAGGCTCCTGCGGCGCTGAGAAGGCCGAAGGCTCCTGTGGCGCCGCTGGCGAAGAAGCGGGCGAAGAAGCGGGCGAAGAAGCGGCTGAAGAAGGCGGCGAAGCCTCCTGCGGCGGCGCGAAGTAAGCTCACCGCTGAGCGACCGACCCGCGGCTGGCCTTCACGGCCGCCGCGGGTTTTTATTTGTACGGTTCCCGAGTCTCTGCATGCAGTCCCAACCCCCCACCGGAGTCGGCCTTGGTCTTCGCGGCGCCTTCTTGCGCGACATCGTGCGCGGCGACGCCGACGGCAAGATCGCGTTTCTCGAGGTTGCGCCCGAGAACTACATGCACCGCGGTGGTCGATCGCCCAAACGCCTGGCCACCTTGGCCGAGCGGTTTCCCATCATCACCCACGGCCTCATGATGTCGCTGGGCGGCACAGATCCCTTTCGCGACGAGTACTTCGACGAGCTCAAGTCGTTCCTCGATCGCTACGATGCGCCGTGGCACTCCGACCATATCTGCTGGAGCGGAATGGACGGAGCCCTACTGCACGACCTGCTGCCGATCCCGTTCACGACCCAGACCGCCAAGCGCGTCGCCGCGCGCATTCGCGAGGCGAGCGACCGGCTCGAGCGACCCATGGCGATCGAGAACATCAGCTGGTACCTGCAGCTGGGGAAGAGCACCCTCGACGAGGCCGAGTTCATCACCGAGGTCGTCGAGCGCGCCGACTGTAGCCTCCTGCTCGACGTGAACAACGTGTTCGTCAATGCAACCAACCACGGGTTCGAAGCGCAGGCGTGGATCGACGCCATCCCGCTGGACCGCGTGGTCCAGCTACACATCGCCGGACACGAGCCATGGGACGATTCCCTGCTGGTGGATACGCACGGTGCCGACGTCCGCGATGAGGTGCGCGAGCTGATGTCCTACGTCATCGAACGCACCGGGCCCAAACCCGTGCTGCTCGAACGAGACTCCAACATTCCCCCCTTGGCCGACCTCTTGGACGAAGCCGCGTCGCTGCAGTTGGTCTATGACGAGGCGCTGAAGAAGCGCCTCCAGGAGGCGAGCGCGTGAACGATCTTCGACTCGACTGGATGAACGCGCTGCTGCGAAAACGAGGCGCGCAGGAAGCGAGCCGGGAGAACCTGCGAGCCTTTGCGGCCGCGCACGGCATCGAGGGGGATGACCTCGACGCGATCGAAGCCGTCGGCGCGGAGCGGTTCCTCGTGTACCGGTCCCTCGTCCACAACCGGATGCGGAATACGATCCGCGACTTCATCGAACGCGCCGCGGCCCGCCTGGGAATGCGACGGTTGCGGGCCGACTTCGAGGACTGGATGGAGGAGGTGGCAGCACATTCGCCCTACCTGCGCGACGTGCCCGCAGAATTCGTCGCCTGGGCGGCGCCGCGCTGGGCAGCAGACGAGACGGTACCCGACTACCTCATAGACCTGGCCCGTCACGAGTTGCTCGAGTACGACATCCGCAACGACCACCGCGGAGGCGAGTCCCCGACCGGCCGCGAGCTCGCGCTGGACAAGCCGCTGCGTTTCGACGGCGCGGCTCGCCTGATGTCCTACGCCTACGCCGTCCACAAGATGTCGCAGGACACCGAAGACCGCCAGGTGCCCGAGCAGGTGCCCACACGACTGCTCGTGTATCGCGACCCCAGCAACAAGGTCCGATACCTCGAGCTCACGGTGCTGGCCCACGCGGTCTTGGAGCAGCTGATCGAGCACCGGCAACCGGTCGCAGAGGGCCTGCGCGCGGCCTGTGCGTCGCTGGGTGAGCCCCTGGACGACGAACGCCTCGGGATCGCGGCAACCCTGCTCGCGGATCTGGCCGAGCGCGGTGTGCTGCTCGGTGCCGAAGCGTAGCCCGGCGATTCGCCCCTGCGGCTAGGCCTCGGCCCCGGCCTCGATCTGGACCAGGAGATCGCCCGCCGCCAGGGAGTCTCCCTCGACGACCTCGATGCGCTTGATGGTGCCTGCCACCGGCGAAGCCACGACCGTCTCCATCTTCATCGCGCTGAGCACGACCAGCGGCGCACCGACGTCCACCTTCGCACCGGACTGGGTCCGTACTTCGAGCACCACGCCGGGCATGGGCGCACCGACGGATCCGGGATCGCTCGGGTCGGCGCGGTTGCGGACCACCACCTCGGTCTTTGCCGACTCATCCGGCACGTGGATCGAGCGGGGGCGACCATTGAGCTGGAAGTAGACGTTGCGGTTTCCGTCTTCGTCGAGCTCACCCACGGCGTCGAGTAAGATCACGAGGGTCTTGCCTCGCTCGATCTCCACTGAGATTTCTTCGCCGATCTCCAACGGAGCCAAGAACGCGCGGGTGGGCAGCACCCCCACGTCCGCGAATCGTTCGCGGAAGCCCTGATACTCCTGCCAGACCTTGGGGTAGAGCGCAGCGCTGATCACATCCACCTCTCGAATGTGCGGACCGTGCTCTTCTCGTAGGTCCTTGCGAAGGGCGTCGAAGTCGAGCGGTTCGAGCGTGGCCCCGGGCCGTCCGTCAAAGCTCTGTGCGCCTCGGACGACCTTCTCCCGCAAGATCTCCGGAAAGCCGCCGAACGGCTGACCGAGCATGCCTTGGAAGAACTCCACGAGCGACGACGGAAAGCTCAGGGTGTCGGCCTGCGCGAGCACGTCTTCCTCGGTGAGGTCGTTTTGAACCATGAACTGGGCCAAGTCCCCCACGACCTTCGAGGACGGAGTCACCTTGATGATGTCCCCGAGCAAGCGGTTGGCCGCCGCATAGGCTCGCTTGATCGCAGGCCAGCGCTCAGCCAGGCCCAGCTGGTTGGCCTGGAACTGCAGGTTCGTGTATTGGCCGCCGGGCATCTCGTGGAGATAGACGTCGGCGCTTCCACTCTTGAGACCGGACTCGAACGGCGCGTACATGCGTCGCGCCTGCTCCCAGTAGTCGGACAGGACCTGAAGCTCGGTGAGTTCGAGCTTCGTGTCGAGCGGGGTGCCCTGTAGCGCCGCGACGATGGCCCCGACTGCCGGCTGGGACGTGAGTCCCGCCATCGCCTCGAGTGCCGTGTCAACAACGTCGGCGCCCGCCTCGGCACATGCGAGCATCGAGGCCACGCCGGCGGCGGCAGTGTCGTGGGTATGCACGTGGATCGGCACTTCGGGGAACGCGTCGCGCAGCGCTCCGATGAGGAGCGTCGCGGCCTTGGGCTTGAGCAGGCCGGCCATGTCCTTGATCGAAAGGACGTGGGTCCCGCGCTCGACGAGCTGGCCGGCGACATCGACGTAGTACTGGAGGCTGTACTTCGTACGCTGCGCGTTGCTGACGTCGCCTGTGTAGCAGACGGCCGCCTCGATGATGCCACCGGCTTCCCCGACGGCGTCGATACCAAGCTTGAGGTTCTCGATGTAGTTGAGGCAGTCGAAGATTCGGAAGACGTCGATGCCGAGATCCCGAGCAGTCTGCACGAAGCGGCGGACGACGTTGTCCGGATAGTTCGTGTACCCAACCGCGTTCGCCCCTCGAAGGAGCATCTGGAACGGGATGTTCGGAACGAGCTCGCGAAGCTGCTCCAGGCGGTCCCAAGGACACTCCCGCAGGAACCGGAGCGCGACATCAAACGTGGCCCCACCCCACATCTCGAGGCTGTAGGCCGACGACAGCACATGGCTGGTCATCGGGGCGACCTTCGCGATGTCCATCGTTCGAACCCGCGTCGCCAACAGCGATTGGTGGGCGTCCCGCCACGTGGTGTCCATGATGAGCAGCCCCTGGTGGCCACGAATCGCCTTCGCGAACGCCTCGGGTCCGTCGTCGAGGAACACCTGTCGCCACCCTTGGGCCGGTGGCGACAGGGGCGCGGGCGGAACCTCGGGTTCGACCTTCGCCGGCGCGACGCCCGACACCCACGGCGTGGACGGGCCGTTGACGATCACATTGCCCAAGTACGAGAGCAGTCGCTGCGCCCGGTTCCGTCGCCGCGGAAAGCGAAACAGCTTGGGCGTGGAAGCGATGAACTCGGTGTCGATGTTGCCAGCGAGGAACCGCGGGTGCGTGAGCACGTTCTGAACGAACGGGATGTTGGTCTTCACCCCACGGACCCGAAACTCAGCCAGAGACCGGTGGAGCTTCTGAGCCGCGCCTTCGAACGTCGAGGCGGTGGCCGTGACCTTCACCAGCAGCGAGTCGTAGTGCGGCGAGATCGTGGCGCCGTCGTAGCCGTTGCCAGCGTCGAGCCGAATCCCGAAGCCGCTTCCGGGCCTGAAGACCTCGATGCGGCCCGTGTCAGGCTGGAACTGCAGCAACGGGTCTTCGGTGGTGATTCGGGCCTGAATCGCAAAACCGCGGACGGTGATGTCCTCTTGCCGCAACCCCAGATCTTGGAAGCTCGCCCCACCCGCAATACGGATCTGTGCCTGCACAATGTCGACCATCGTGACCTGCTCGGTCACGGTGTGCTCGACCTGAACCCGGGGGTTTGCCTCGATGAAGTAGTGCGCGTCGTCGGGGCCGACGAGGAACTCGAACGTGCCGGCGTTGCGATAGCCAACCGCCTTGGCAAGCTTGACCGCGTCGGCGATGATCCGCTCTCTCAGCGCAACGGAGATCCCAACGCTCGGTGCGATCTCCACGACCTTCTGGTGGCGCCGCTGCACCGAGCAGTCCCGCTCGAACAAGTGCATCACCTCGCCCTTGGCGTCACCGAGGATCTGGACTTCGATGTGTCGGGGACGCTCGACGTATTTCTCGATGAAGCAGGTTCCGTCCCCGAATGCGCTGGCGGCCTCGGAACTCGCGCGCTCCAACGCGTCTGCAAGTTCGCTCTCCTGACGCACCACCCGCATGCCACGCCCACCACCACCTTTGGCGGCCTTGATCATCAGCGGATACCCGGCAGTCACTGCAAACGCTTTGGCTGCGTCGAAGTCGGCCACGGGATCGGCCGTTCCTGGAATGACCGGGACCCCGTTCTCGATCGCGAGCGCACGGCCAGCGGTCTTGTCGCCAAGGCGCTCGAGGATCTCCGGCGTAGGACCCACAAACGCAATGCCAGCCTCCGCGCACGCGCGGGCGAAGTCGGCCCGCTCCGAGAGGAATCCGTACCCGGGGTGGATCGCGTCGACGTCGTTCTCCAGCGCCACTCGAATGATCTCGTCGATCGCCAGATAGGCCCCGACGGGCGACATCCCCTTGCCCACGAGGTACGCCTCATCCGCTTTGTATCGGTGCAGGTGAACGCGGTCTTCGTTGCTGAAGATCGCGACCGTCCGAATCCCCAGCTCGGTAGCCGCTCGGAAGACGCGAATCGCAATCTCCCCTCGGTTGGCGCACATCAGCTTTCGAATCGGTCGGGAACGCGTCGTCATCAGCCCGCGAAGTCTAGAGCACATCTCGCAACCCCACCATGCCGCCGGCTGCGGATCGGAATACGCTCCTCGCGGGGCTGTCTACTCGGCGGCGGGGGCGCGCGCGACCGGCGCTTTGGTCCCCGCGCTTCGGTGGCCGGGAACGTCCGTGAACGATCCTGCCTGCACCCGGACTCCGATGACCCGCTCTTGGGCCGGGACGCAAAGGTCGAGCACGTTGTCGTCGCGGGACTCACCGATGAACGACCCAACGTCGGCATGGTCCTCGAAGCTCGACGGCGATACGGTCCGACCACTGACCAGCTCCAACGTGATCGCCTGCAAGTCCTCCTGCGCCACGTCCCGCAGGGCATCGGTCCAGAAGGTCCGGATCCGTGGCTCGCCGGATTCACAAAATTCCGGCTCGGCCTGCGCGTGCACGATATGCCCCCCCTCACCGAAGCCGAGCACCGGAGCCAGCACGCCCTCGAGCGAGCTCCCGCTCTCGGTATGGAGCGGCGCAATGACCACCACATCGGTGGGCGGACGGCGACGGGGATCTCCGAAATCGCCGAGCAGCCAGACGGTCCGATTCTCGTCTGCCTCGCTCGCCGGCGCCAAGACGGCTTCCCTTGCAAGGGTGCGTCCTCCATCGGCCAACAGCACCAAGAACACATCCGGACGAAGGCTCGCAGCATCGACGTCCTCGGAGAAGACAACCGCGATACTGTCCAGACCGCCCAGCGAAGGCGCGTCGTCCTGGGCGAAGTGGGCCGAGAGCATGGTGGGACGGGCGCGGGCGTCCGCCGTCGGGAGCACCCGCGGTGGCGGCGAGAACTGGACCGAGGCCGTGGGCCGCCCGGCGCAGGCGGCCATGGCAAGCGCGAGGGTCGTCAGCAATGACCCTCCGCCTACGCGCATCGCGGAACTGCACTGGGGGTGGCCGCTGGGCACGAGGAGCCTCACGGCCGGAGAGTACCGCGACCGGTCGCAGGCTGCGCCTGGGGCGAGTACGGTCACGCCCATGCTGCATCTGGCCGAAGCGACCGCCCCGCAATGGGCGCCCTGGGCCGTGGAGCACATGGACGACATCCTGCTGGACCACGCGCACTGCGAGAAGAAGGCGGCATCCACCGCGATGAACCTGATCTTCCGCTATCAGGACAAGCTTCCCTTGATGGTTCCGCTGTCCCGTCTGGCTCGGGAGGAGCTCGCGCATTTCGAGTTGGTCCTCGGACATCTCCAGCGGCGCGGGATCGCGTTTAGCCGGCAGGAACCCAGCACCTACGCGTCGGAGCTGATGAAAATCGTGCGCTCGCAAGAGCCGCTGCGGCTGCTCGACACACTCCTGTGCTGCGCGATGATCGAAGCGCGCAGCTGCGAGCGCATGCAGTTGCTGGCTGAGGCCCTGACCGATCGAGATCCAGAACTCTCGGCTCTGTACGGCGGACTGCTTGCGAGTGAGGCCCGTCATCACGCCTCGTACGTGGAGCTCATCCGGGCGCTGGGGCTGGCCGACGCCCATGCCCTCAAGGAGCGCCTCAGACACGTCTCGCTCCATGAGGCGTCGGTCATCGCCAACGCCCCGGCACAAGCACGCATGCACGCGGCTCACGCTGCGTTGAACAGCACCAGCGCATAGCGCGATGGATCCGCCGGATCGAGGCGGACCCGGACCCGCCGGCCCGGCGCCAATCGGCCCCACTGATCGCCAGGACAGGTCTCGACCAGCCGAAGCGACCGCGTGCCGCCCTCGGCCTCGGCCCGATAGCCGCCCTGGTGTCGGAGCCTCTGCGCCTGGGGCAGCGTGGCCTCGACGGTGATCGAGAGGATGTCGTGGGCAAACGGCTTTTGCTCACGCTCCACCACGACCGCGTCGAACTCCGTGCCGTGCAGCAAGGCGTCGGACCGCCGGTTCCGGACCCGATAGAGGGACCATGCGTTGTGAAGACAGGCCCCAATCGCGACGATCGCCGGGAGTGAGGCGAGACCGAGAACCGCGTCGTGGACGGGCGCAGGCGCGCCGCCCATGCCCAAGATCGAAGGCGCGATCGCGAGGCTGATCGCAGCGATCACGGCCGCGACAAACAGCCACAGCCGGGTAGACCCCCGAAAGTACGCATCGTCCGTCCCCGCGGCCTGAATGTCGGCCGCGGTGAGGACCACCCCCACGACCGCCAGCCCCACGATTCCTGACCACAGCGCCGCCCAAATCACTTCTTCTACCCTGAAGACCCTGCGCCCTCCTGTCAACGGAGCGCGTGGTAGGTTCCGCTCCATGGATGCAGGCGTGGCCCGGCCCTTTCGCGTGTTGGGCATTCAGCAGATCGCCGTCGGCGCGCTCGACAAGACCCCACTACGTACGTTGTGGGTCGATCTTCTCGGCGCCGCGCCGAAGGGGAACTACCAGTCCGAGCGCGAAAACGTCGACGAAGATATCGTCGAGATTGGCGCCGGTCTGGGTGTGTGTGAGATCGACCTGATGATGCCGATCGATCCGGACAAGCGGCCGCGCGTCGCCGATCCCGCGCTCAACCACGTCGGACTTTGGATCGACAACCTGCAGGCCGCGGTCGACTGGTTGGGGGAGCGTGGTGTCCGCTTCACCCCCGGCGGTGTTCGCAAGGGCGCGTCCGGGTTCGACGTTTGCTTCATCCACCCCAAGGGCAACGACGCGACCCCGCAGGGAGGATGTGGGGTTCTCATCGAGCTCGTCCAGGCTCCCCCGGCGGTCATCGACGCCTTTGCCGCCGCGTCCCGCTGACGCTGGTAGGCTTCCACCGCATCACGGCACAAGGAATTCACCGCCGTCACCTTTACCGGCTTCGCACGCGGAGGCC
>CAYGTG010000266.1:0-8937 GCA_964352485.1 uncultured Nannocystaceae bacterium
CCGGGACGGCACGAAGAGCGGCTACGACATTGAGACCACTCGTGCCGTCACCGAGGCCGTCACCATCCCGGTGATCGCCTCCGGAGGGGTGGGCAACATCCAGCATCTCTATGAAGGCCTCACCGACGCCAAGGCCGACGCGGAAAAAACACCGGCGCCCGTGTTCGGCCAGGCCCAAGCCGACGGGACTCGACTCGCACAAGACTTTTGCCAGCGCGGCGGAACGCTCTTCGCGCCACCGACCGGCAAGCCCTACCCCAAGTACGACGACTGGGATTATCGGCAGGGCGACCCCCTCTCCTCCTGCGATGAGGTCCACGCCGCCACGCTCGGCACGTGGAGCACCGACGCAGCATCGGCCACGCTCACCCAGCTCGAGGTCATCGTCGAGGACGCAGAAGGCAACGGCCCTGGTGCGGTCGCGCTCAAACAGGTCGTCACGATCCGCAGCCCCGACGGCGTCGCGGACCATGTGGTGACGCTCTACGGGATCAGCTCGTTTGAGGAGGCTTCCGACACGACGATGGACTTCGACCTCGACACCGTCGTCTTTCGAGACATCCTCGGTGGCGAGCAGCCGGACTTTCTCGTGCACCGCGAGGACACGGAGGGAGGAAACTTCGAGGCCGACCGTTGCTTCAACACCACCACCACATCGACGTCGGCAACGATCTGCGGCGACCACCCTTCGGCGCCAGGATGCATCGATATTCCGATCACGCTCAACGAGCGCTCCGTGCCGTGGTCCGATCTCAGCGAGTGCGACGACAAGGTCTCGGCGTCGGATTTGACCCAGCGTGGATACACGCTCCGCTACAAGCTGCCGGCCAAGGGAACGTTCGTGGCCAAGTGGGCGTCGAAGCGGAAGAAGAAGCCGTCGATCGACGGTCCGCCGGTGTTTGAGGGCTCCTGGTCCCTGGACGCGCTGTTTGTGACGACCGACGCCGAGCATCGCGACGTGCTCCGTCAATGGTCGGCTTCGGACACCGTGGTTGTCCCGTAGGCGCGACAATTGGGGAGTTTTCAAGAAAACATCAGTCCTCGCGCAAGTTCTCTCGTCGCGCGTGTTTCCGAGTTGATGAAGCTCGCACTCCGTTGCTCGGTCCTCTTCTCCGCCCTCCTGTGCCTGTCGTCCGTGCCCTCGGCACAGGCAGCCAAGCCCGAACAGCTGACGTCGGTCAAGCAGCTGAAGTCCTACGAGTTCAAGGAAAAATGCAGCAGCGACGAGTGCACGATGTGGGTCGAGGACGACGAATACGGCCGCATCGGCGACGGAAAGGGCGGCTTCATCACCTATCGCCTCGCGACCTGGAAGAACAAGAAGGTCGTCCACATCGACATGATCGAGGGCGTCAAGGATGTCAAAGGGGTGGGCAAGATGCTCAAGAAGGAGCTCCTGCGTCGCTACCCCAAGCGGAGCATCAAGTCCGAGCTGGTCGAGGTCAATGAGAAGAAGCTCCTCAAGGTCTGGGCGAAGGACTTCCCGCACAAGAAGCACGAGAAGAGCGGAAAGAAGCTCCTCGGCGTCGTCCCGGCGACGTCCTTCGAAGGCTTCCACTACGTCATCACGCCCTTGGTCCACAGTTCGGGCATTGGCGGGGCCATCGAGCTGGAGATGAAGCCAGCCCGCCGTGGCAAGAAGGGCTCGATCTACGTCACCGACCCCATCGCCCTGGACAAGATCTTGGCCACCACCGAGCCAGAGATGATCCGCGCCAAGGATCGCCCGAAGACCGAGAAGGACCTCAAGAAGGAGCAGCGGGACAACGAGACCGCGGCCAAGAAGGCGGCCGACATGCTGGAGAAGCTCGCCAAAGACGTCAGTCGCAAGGAAGGCGTCGACGAGGACGACCTCGCCGATCACATCAAGGATCTGCTGGACGCCTCGTGCGGGCGCGGTGGAAGCAGCGGCAGCGGCTGGGCCGAAGACTGTCTGTTCACCAAGAAAGGCAGCAGCTACATCGTCAAGATCAAGGCCAAGAACGCGACGTTTTATCTCGACAAGTGGATGGACGACACGGCCGAGGACTTCGTCAAGGACAACCGCTAGCAGCCGTGATCCTCGCGGCCTTCCCGAGCCACTTTCGGATCATCTCCCAGATCATCTCCAGATCATCGCGAGGTCGTCGCCTGCAGCAGCTCGGCAGAGCCGGGCCACGCGATCGAGAAGCACTGCTCGCACCCGGTGGCATCAACCACGCGTACGCCAGGCCACCCGAGGTCGGGCTGATGCCGGGTCCCGGGCCGCGCTCGACCCAGACGCTGTGCGATAGCAGCTCGGCCCCGTGCGACATGCTCCGCACCCATGAGCGCGGCAATCCACACCGCTCGCGGTGCCACGTCGAACGGCACCACCGCGCGTGTCTGATCGACCCAGGCTTCGGCTGGCTCTTGCTCGAGCTCCCCCACGCACCCGAGGGTCATATCGAGCGCACCGCAGCGGCCTACCGCGAGACCGGCGAGACCCCGAGGCACAATCACGACCCGCACCCCCCGATCGTCGAACGAAAGCCCTGGCTCGTCGACCCGCATCGCTTCGGGACCGACGCTGAGCGCGGCAGCGACAGATCGCGCACCCTCGAGCAGCAAAGCGCGCTCGCCCGAAGCATCCAGCGCTGCCCATGCCCCCGCGGTGACCGGGCGCAGCTCATCGGTCCCGTGAATGCGCACGTACGCATCAAACACCCCGGAGCACTGCCGCTCGAACGCGCACGCGCGACACCGGGGGCCGTGCACTTTGTCGCTGTGCTGGGCCTCGTACTTGTCCTTCTCGGTCAGGTCGTTGTCGAGGTCGGCGGCGAGGGTGAGCGTCTCCATGCCCCCGTGGTGGATCCGGTGGGACCACTGAGGCAGCAGGCAATACGGAAAGTTCCCCACGTTGACGTCGAACGAAGGATCCCAGGCCTCGAACGCAGCGAGCATCGCGTCGAAGTACGGCGCCATCTCGACGTGTCGCGGCATGACCACCCCGAGATAGGCGTCGGTGCGCTGGCCGGCTGAAGAGGGACGCACCACGTCGATGTGCAGCTGCTCGATTCCGTATCGCTGCACCAGCGCCACATAGTCGGGCAACGACCGGTAGCTCAGCTCGTTGATACACGCGTTCGCGGTGATGCGATGGCCATGGGCTCGGACGTTGTCCATCGCCCGGCAGATCCGCAGGAACGCACCGGGCTTCACCACCGCATCATCGTGTGCGGCTCGGTTGCCCCCCTGAATCGAGAACCGCCACGAGAACGTTCCGATCGCGGCGACCTCGTCCACGAAGCTTCGACGGGCCGCCTTCACGCCGTTGGTGAAGATCTCGATCTCCTCGAAACCAAGGTCCGTGGCACGCCGAAGCGCGGGGAGGAAGGCCCGCTGCAGGGTCGGCTCGCCGCCGAGGAAGGTCACTTTTCGGGCACGTTGTTTTTTCGCTCGCTCGAGCGCCCCGAGCACCGGGGCCAGCGCCATGGGAAGCGCCTGCCCCATCTCGGTCGCCTGACCGCTGCTGCAGAACACGCAGCGGTTGTTGCACATGTGCCCCAGCTGGATCTCCACCAGCTCCGCCGCCTCAGCCGGCGCGGTGTCCACGATGGGCAAGTGCACCACCGGTGGAGTGTATCGCGGTCCGGGCATGCCGCCGCAAACCGGGGCCCGTGGCGTCCGTCGCGTCTTGCGCGATATCGAGCGCTAAAGAATCGGCTCTACTCGCCGAACGCGGTGCCCTCGACGAGCGCGTCGATCTCATACGGGCTGGCCTTGCCCCCGAGGTAGCGATGGAACCAGTCCAGGTGGGCTGCGTAGTACAGCGGCATCGAGCGCACGTGACTCGGCCAGTGCCCGTCGTTGGGAAACACCACCAGCCGTGATGGCACATCCTGCCGTCGCAGCGCCGTAAACAGCTGCAGGCTCTGGGTGTAGGGCACCCGGTAGTCGAGCTCGCCGGTCACGATCAGCGTGGGCGTCTTGAAGTTCTTTGCGAACGCGGACGGGGAGAACTTGGCGTAGCTCTCGCCGCCTTCCCAGGAGGGACCGCCGAAGTCCTTCTCGGGAAACCACAGCTCTTCGGTGGCGCCGTAGAAGGACTCGAGCTCGTAGATGCCCATCATCGAGGCGATCGCCTTGAAGCGATCGGTGTGCCCCAGCAGCCAGTTCATCATGTAGCCGCCATAGGACCATCCCATCGCGCCCATGCGCTTGGGGTCGACGTAGGGCTGCGTCTCCAAGAAGTCGGCGGCCGCCATCACGTCCTCGTAGACCTTGCCGCCCCAGTCTTCGGAGATGCCGGCCGTCATCGCCTGCCCATACCCGGTCGAGCCGGTGGGGTTCGGGAACGCGACCACGTATCCCGCCCCCGGATAGACCTGCCAATCACCCCGAAGCGAATCCTGCCACTGCGACTGCGGACCCCCGTGCACGTTGAGAATCAGCGGGTAGCGCTTGCCCTTGCGGAAGCCATGCGGCTTGACCACGAACATGTGGATTTTGCGACCGTTCTTGCCTTCGACCCAGACCTCTTCGGGTGGGCGGATGTCGAACTCTCGAGCGACGGCGTCGTTGAGACCCGTGAGACGTTGCGCTCCATCACCGTCCTTGTCGGCCGTGAACAGCTCGACCGGCTTGCCGATGCTGGTGAAGGTGAACGCGAGCGAGCCGTCTGCGGCCACGTCCCAGGATCGCACCGCGGGCAAAGAGAGCTTCTTGATGTCGCCGCCGCCAACCCCAACGCGAAACAACGGCGTGCGTCCCTGCTGCGCCGCCTGGAACACCACGGACTTGCCCGCATCGGCCCATGCGATCCCGGTGACCCAGTTGTCGAAGGACTCGGTGAGCACCGAGACATCGCCGCTGTTGCAATCGTACAGCGCCAGGCGGAAGCGGTCGGCCTCATAGCCCGGCTCATTCTGGCGCCGAAACGCAATGTAGCGGCCATCAGGAGAGTAGATCGGGTCGCCGTCGTACGCCTCGTTCGTGTCGGTGATGTTGACCGCGCGGCCTCCCTTGGCGGACACGATAAAGAGATCTTTGTTGGTCGACCAGCTGCGCTTCGAGGGCGCGTCGCGGTTGCTGACGAAGCACACCTCGGCGCTGTCGGGCGACCACGCAAAGCCGTGGGCACCGGCCCCGTACGAAGGACTGTGAAAGTCGCCCGGCGTCAGGTCGACGAGCTTCTCGGTCGCAAGGTCGTACGACAGGATGTGCGTGCGTCGACCGTCGTCGTAGGAGGTCCAGTGCCGATAGAGCAGCTCGTCGGCGACGTGGGCCTGGATCTGGTTGTCCGCGCGGGCTTCGATCGCTTTGGCGTTGGCCTCGTCGTCGGCCCCGTGCTCGGGGAAGACGCTGGAGGTGAATGCGACCTTCGATCCATCGGGGGAGACCTGCGGGTTGCCAACTCCGGTCGAGATGTCGGTGAGCTGCTCGGGCTCTCCGCCTTCGATCGACATTCGCCACAGCTGCGAGCCCTGCTCACGGTTCGAGACGAAGACGAACGACTTTCCATCCGGCAGCCACGCCGCAGACCCGTCGCTCGCGACGTTTCGCGTCAGCCGGCGCATGCCCGAGCCGTCGCGACGAACCACGTGGATGTCCGTGTTCGACTTGCCCTTGGCGAGGTTGTGCCGGGTCACCGTAAACAGAATCGATGTGCCGTCCGGCGAGGCGACGGGGCTGCCCACGCTCTTGAGCTGGTACAGCGCGTCGATGGAGAAGGGCTTGCGCTTGGCGTCGTCCCGGGCGGCAGGGTCCCGCTCGTCGGCGAAGACCCAGCCTCCGGTGTTTCGCGCATCCTTCGACGGGTCGTACGCAGCATCACGGATTTCGGCCTCGCGCTCCGAAGGCATCGCGGTGGAGACGGCCGTCGGTGCGTTCTGCGGACCGTCGGAACCGATCGGAGTGTCCGTCGGCGGGGGCGGCTCACGAGGGGGCTCGAGGCTGGAGGCCGGTCGGCAGGCCCCAAGAAAGATCGCGGAGATCAGCGCGGCGCGTCGCATCGAAGCGGGAACGTATCAGGAACCCGCGCTGCGCTCATCGGTTGCGGCGACGCGGTCCTGAGCCATCAGCAGGGCGAAATTCGCCAGCACGGAGTCGTCCACGGGCCCGACTCGATGCAGGAACCACTGGCACGAAGCGGGAAGGCAGGTATGGTTATCCCCATGGCTTTTTTTAAAAATGCTGCACTTTCGTTGGCCGCGTTCGGGTTCATCGCCGCCGCTCCCCTGACCGCGCATGCGATCGAGGTCGAGTGCGAGCTCCGAGACGGCAGCACCTGCACCGTCAGCAACGACCCCGACGATTCGGTCGTCTGCTCGTGTTCGGACGAATCCGGGGGCGCGGGCTCGGGCTCCACCTCGGGGGACGATTGGGCCGACTTCGACGAGGAGCAGCTCATGGAGGTGTGCCTGGCCGAGGTCGCGTTCTGCGAGGCGTCCGAGACCGACGGCGCCACCACGGGGATGTCCTCGACGACCACTGCGGGCACAACGGGTGACGATACCGGCGGCGGGGACGACAGCGATACGGAAGACACCGGGGATGCGGGCACCGGCTCGGACTCGGACTCGGACTCGGACACCGGGGACAAGCCCGGAGGCACCGGACCCAGCACGAACCCGTCGGACACCGACTCCAATGGAACCGCCTCGGGCGGAGACGACGGGGGCGCAAGCACCACCACGGGGGCTCAGCCCGGCACTGAAGAGGGAGGCGACGGCAGCAGCGGCGGCGCCGAAGTGGACAACGAAGACCCCTCCGGCTGCAGCGTCGACGGACGCGGTCCATCCGGGGGCACACTCCTGGCGCTGTTCGGCCTCGCTTTGGGCATTCGCCGTCGACGCGTGCGCTGATCGTGCGCGGCAGCGGCCCGGCCCCTTTGTTATCATCGCGTCGACGGGTCCCGGAGCCGGATGATCAAGTACCTCGGCTCCAAGCGCACGCTGCTGCCCACGCTGGTGGCCCTTCTCGGCGAATTCCCCGAGCTGCGCAGCGTGAGCGACGTGTTCTCCGGCACCTCCCGGGTTGGGCACGCGTTCAAGGGCGCGGGATGGCGGGTCGAGGCCAACGATCACAACGCCTACGCCCACTGTCTGGCGACCTGCTACGTGCAGGCGGACCGCGATCGGTGGCACGACGACGCGGCCAAGCTCGTCGCCGAGTTCAACCGCTTGCCCGGCGAGCCTGGCTACTTCGCCGAAACGTTCTGCGAACGCTCGAGGTTTTTCCAGCCGCACAATGGCGCCCGCGTCGATGCCATCCGCGAGGCCATTGCTGCCAAAGACCTCCCGCCCGAGCTGCACGCCGTTCTGTTGATCTCCCTAATGGAGGCCGCCGACCGCGTCGACTCCACGTGCGGCCTGCAGATGGCCTACGTGAAAAAGTGGGCCAAGCGGTCCTACAAAGACATCCAGCTTCGGGTGCCCGATCTGCAGCCAGCGGTCAGCCACGGACCGTGCCGGGCTCACCGCCGCGAAGCCCTCGAGTTTGCCCAGCAGGTGCAGACCGACGTCGCCTACGTGGACCCGCCCTACAACCAGCACAGCTACCTTTCGAACTATCACATTTGGGAGAGCCTGGTGCTTTGGGACAAGCCCGAGGTCTACGGCATCGCGTGCAAGCGCGTCGACTGTCGCGAGCGCAAGAGCGACTTCAACTCGAGGCCCCGTCATGCCGATGCGTTTGCCCGAGTCATGCAGGCACTGCAGGCACCGTTCCTCGTGGTTTCGTTCAACAACGAGGGCTACCAGAGTCGCGAGCAGCTCGAGGCGACGCTGTCCGCCCTCGGCGACGTGTTCGTGATCGCCAAAGACTTCAAGCGCTACGTCGGGGCACAGATCGGAATCTACAACCCCAGCGGCAACAAGGTCGGCGACATCAGCCACCTGCGCAACGAGGAGTACATCTACCTCGTCGCCCGACCCGGCCTGTCCGACCTCGTCCCCGACGCGCTGGAGCGATTGGGGAGATTCGCCGCCCGCGTCGATGATCCCGGCGTGGCCAGCGGTGATGACCGCGTCTCTCGCGTTGAAGCGGTGTTGCGGGAAACCGGGCCGCAGACCCTGGCCGCCGTGCGCCGCGAGACCGGACTGAGCGACTACCAGGCCCGCATGGCGCTGGAGAGTCTGCTCGGCCGCGGCGTCGTGGAGAGCCTTCCAGGACGCAGCAAGCGCTACCACATCGTGGCAGACTCGCCGTCATGACTCGCGTCTGCGTTTCGGCCATGCTCCTGCTCTCCGCCTGCAGCGCCAACAACTCCGAAGCCACCACGACCGATAGCCCGGCCAGCTCGGACGCGATGGGCTCGGAGGACAGCGCGGAGCCAGCCGACTCTGATGCGTCCCCAGCGGACAGCATGGCCGCCAACGTCACGACCGTCACCGTCACCGGAGATCCGAGCGCGTACACCTTCGCCGTCACCCTCGCCAGCCCCGACACCGGCTGCGATCAATACGCAGACTGGTGGGAGGTCCTCGATGCCGACGGCGCCCTGCTCTACCGCCGCATCCTCGGGCACAGCCACGTCGACGAGCAGCCCTTCACCCGAACCGGCGGCCCCGTACCCGTCGATGCCCAGCAGGTGGTGTTCGTCCGAGCCCACATGAACAACGGCGGCTTCGGGAGCGTGCTCACCGGGACCCCCGAGGGTGACTTCTCGGAAGCCCGAGCGCTGCCCGAGATCGCCGCGAACATCGAGGCAGCCGAGCCTCAGCCCACCGGCTGCGCGTTCTGACTCGCCCACCTGACCCGGCCACAGACCCCCGCCACGGCACCTCCACGGCCACCCGCCGGGCGAGGACCGGCAACGTCCGTTCCGACTTGACGGATCCCCAACCCTTGGGCAACCTGGCCGCCGCTCTGCACTCGTAGCTCAGCTGGATAGAGCATCTGGCTTCGAACCAGAGGGCCGGAGGTTCGAATCCTTCCGGGTGCACAAAGCGACCACCGAAGCGGTCGCTTTGTGCA
>CAYGTG010000267.1:0-3352 GCA_964352485.1 uncultured Nannocystaceae bacterium
GTGGCGACCAGATCGAGGGCCGGCATGCCGTGCGAGAGCTGCTGCTCGCCGGCACGCGGCGAACCCGCGAGGTGGTCCTCGCCGGCGACCTCGACCCGGCACCGATCCTCGACGAGATCATCAAGCAGATTCTCGAGCACGACGCGGGTTGAGACCTGCGATTGACCGCACGCTCGAATCCGTTGCCGGACGAACGCCGCCAAGGTTTCTTCCAAGACCCCGAATCGATCGGCCTCCACATGGGGTGTAATGGGGTGTGACGGCTGCGCCCCGCTTGCGTCCCACCGGGGATCGCCGAGAGCTCGACGAGCTCAGCCTGGCTCGGGCCCGGCGCGGGGATCGCGACGGCTGCGCGCGGTTTGTGACGTTCCACCAGAGGCTGGTCTTCGCCGCGATCGGCCGCATCGTCGGGCCAGGCCAGGGGCAGGCGCACGTGGAGGACCTCGCACAGGAGGCGTTCCTCAAGGCCTTGCGCGCCCTGCCCCGCTTTGACCCGGCGGGTCCCGCCCAGGTCTCCACCTGGCTGCTCACCATCGCGACCCGGGTCGCGCTCAGCCACCTGCGACGGCGGCGCATCGAGACCCAGCCTCTGCACGAGGGCGACGCGCCGGCGATCCATCCTCACGAGGCGATCGACACCCGCCAGCGAATCCTGCGTGCGGCCGCCACCCTCACCCCCGAACAACGCGCCGTATTCGTCCTGCGGGATGTTCATGGTCTCACCGAGACCGAGGTCGCCGAAGCCCTCGAGCTGGACGTCTCGGCCGCGAAATCCAGACTGCACCGCGCCCGCGCCCGCATGCGCCGCGCCCTGACGGAGGCCGAACATGACTGACGAGACACCCCTCCCCGCCGAGCCCTCGATGAACGTCATCGAAGACGCCTGGTCCGTTCCAGAACCGTCGGTGGAGTTTGCGGCGGGCGTGCTCGATGCACACTTCGCCGCAGGGGAAACCGGGACCGAAGTGCTTGCCAAGGCGCCTCGGCGCCCATGGGCCTGGCTTTGGGCCGTGGCCGCGGTCCTGATCGTTGTTGGGCTCGTGTGGACCCTTCGCGGCGGCAAGAGCTTCGAGGACCAACTGGAGGCCCGTGACGTGCAGACCGTCGCCCTCGGAGACCGCGCAACCGCCGTAGCCCAGCCCGGTACGAAAATGAAGTGGTCGGTCGATTCCGATGGGACCACCCGAATCGATCAGAGCTCTGGACGCGTGTTCTATCGCGTCGACCATGGTGAGCGGTTCGACGTCGTGACCCCTTCGGGCACCGTCACCGTCACCGGAACCTGTTTTGAGGTCGACCTGGAGTCCACCCCCATGAAGACCAGTACTCGTGCAGGTGCCCTCGGTGCCGTCCTCGCCTCCGCCCTCGTCGTCACCGTATACGAAGGCGGAGTCGTCCTCGCCAACGACAACGGACGCGTCGATCTTGCCGCCGGCCAAGCTGGCCGTGTCTCCGACGCCCAGGCCCCGGTTCGATTCGACCCCGGCGGGGATGAGCGCGACGCCGAGCTTGCAGGCGTGTCGAAGTCCAAGTCCAAGTCCAAGAAACCGAAACCGGGTGAGATCGCCGGAGACCCGATGGCGCACATCCAGCGCCAGGCTCGCGACATCGACCGCATCCGCGAGGAGAAGGACGCTCAAGCCAAACGGATTCAAGAGCTCGAGACGGAGGTGCTCGCGCTGGGCGGCTCGGTCGACCCCAAGAGCCCCGAAGCGGCCAAGGCCCGCGCCAAGATGTGTGCGAGCCAAAGTCGCGGCGGCAGCTGCCCGTTCCTCGAGCCCGACCAAGACACGCTGTTGGAGATGGCTCGATGCGCGACCGTCAAGATCGACTCGCTGGGTTTCGTCGACAACCTCGACCCACCTGCGCCGGGAACGATCGCAGAACGTCTCGGCGTTACGGACCCCGACGAAGCACAGAAGCTCCACGCCGCTGCGACCCAACAGTACGACGACTACAACCGCGCGCTGAGGGCGATGTACCTCGAACTCGGCGGCGACGAAAACACGGTCGAAGACGCGTCTGGCTCCACGCTTCAGTCGTTCATCGAAGATCAACTCGATCCGGGGCTCGCCGGGGACATCCGTCGCCAAATCGCACAAGAGCGCGCAGGGCTTCGCGAGGCCCCCGCCGACATCCCGGCCCTGTCGATCGAGGAACGCTTCGCACGGCTTCTGGCCGAGAGCGGCAACGAGTTCGAGCGGCTGCTCGGACAGGAATTGGGCTCCGAACGCGCCCGCGAACTCCGCAAGCAGCATGATGGGTGGCCCGGGAGTACCGGCGTCCACAGCGGGGACTGCGTCGACCCCACGCCTGCCCCGTAGGCACGAACTCGCTACGCCGGATCTTGAGCCAGCGGGGACAACAACCCCTCCTCGCGGGCGCGGGCGCGCAGGACCTCGAGCAGCTCCTCGCGATCCGTTTCGTCGGCGGGGTGCTTGTTGCCCAAGCGGGCTCGCTTGTTCGCATCGAGCCCCATCCGGCCCAGACGAGCGACGAAACCACTGTCGGGGTCAGGCGGGGCGCAGTGTCCCCGACCCAGCCTGCGGTTGAGCACGTTGTACGAGCCGCCGACTCCCGCCGCTTCGCATTCACGCTGGTGCGCACGGGCAGACCAGATCGCAGTCACGATCGCCGGGATGCCATCGTCGTGACAGAAGATCCACGGTGGCGCCTTGGCATCCCACACTTGGACGAAGTACGCAGGGTTGAAACCGAACGGGCCGTATCCAAACGCCCACGCCGAGCCCCGTGCAGTCGAGACCTCTCCGTCGGGCGCGACCTGGTCGTAGTGGACCTCCGCATACAGGTGCGGGTTGCCCTTGAATCGTCGCAGTCGGGCGAGCTTTCCCTTGAGCTTCCAGTAGCGCGGGTCGGTGGCCTCGGTCTGTGCAAGCGCGGCCTCGAGGCGAGCTTCTTCGGGCTCATCGTAGGCGTACTTGCGCCACGCCGCAGTCGCCCCCTGCACGTCGGGGTTGAGCACGTGAAGCGCACTGGGTCGGTAGGTCGACTCGCGCATCGACCATGCCTGCAGCAGACGAGACTCGGCGCCCATCTCCTGGGCGACCATCGTCACCAGCAGGCGGAATCTGTCCCGGTCATCCTTGGTCCAAGGCTTGCGGATCCGGCGATGACGAGGCCGCCCCCGCTCATCGAACTCCACCCGGAACCCCTCACAGGAGCTGCGCTGGGCGCCATACGTCGATGCGTGGATCTGCGCCGGAAGATCGGCGTGCAGCGACACGTCGTCGGATGCAGGCGACAGTTCCGCCGTCGGTTTGGGCCACGCCTCGAGCCGCGGGGGAGATCCGCACGCTCCGAGCAGCGCGAGCCCAAAGAGGAGCCCCAAGCG
>CAYGTG010000267.1:3362-8927 GCA_964352485.1 uncultured Nannocystaceae bacterium
TTGCATGGCCGGCGTGTTCTAGCCGCTGAGCGCCCCGGGTCAAACCAACCGGCTCACGGGCAGTAGTCGAGACGGTCCGACAGCCCTTGCCCCGTGGGTCCGGAGAAACCTGGCGAGGGCGTCTCGACAAAACACGTCTCGGGCTCCGTACCCCCCACCGTGACCCTCAAATAGCCAAAGCGCGGTTCGCCCAATCCTTGGTAGGCACCCCCGGTTCCCGCGATGATCTGGCGCAAGCTGCTCTCGCCCACCGAGATGGCAGGAAAGTCACGCAGCGCATGTGCGTGACCCGCGACAATCAGATCGACGTCCGCGATGGCAGCTTCAGCGAGGAGACGCTGGGCACGATCTTCGCGTGACCACCCTGCACCGCTGAGCCCAGCGTACGGAGGATGGTGCATCGCGATGATCAAGTCCTGCGCGTCGCCGCGTTCGAAGAACTCGGGCAACCGGGCCTCCACCGAGCGCGCGATCGCACCGCTTCCGGTATCAAGCATGACGAGCCGAAGCCCGCAGACCTCGACGACGTGGTTGCCCGGCCCAAAGCGTCGATTGAAATGCGGCTGACGGGGCCGATAGATGTCGTGGTTCCCCGGGGTCACCACGACCGGTACCGGCGCGTTGCTCAGCAGGTTTTCGACCAGGTCGAACTCGTCGTCGCGCGAGGATTCGGTCAGGTCACCGGCGATGACCAACGCGACCAACGGCTGCCCCACGATCTCCCCCTCTTCGCGCTCCGCTTCGAGTTGCTCGATGATGCGTTCGAATTGTGCAGGGTTGGTCTGAATGTCGCTGACGAATGCGACGCGGTACCGCTGCGGACATCCCCGGCGACCACGCACGAAGACCGGCTCCCCGGGTGTGATCGAAAGCTCGATCCTACGACGCAGCGATTGGTCCGAAGGCGAGAGCACGGGGGTCTCGACACCCCCGCGATCGATCCAAACATCGGCGGAGGGATCGACGTTGTCGAGCTCCAGCGAGACCATGTTCGGCGCCCCTTCATCCGACTCGAGGCTGATCGCAAACCGTCCGGGCCCGGCCACGCGAGCGCGCACGACCCCCGCTTCGAGTTCTAGCAGGCCTCGGGCGTCCCAGGTCGCGGTGGTTCGGGATGCCGGGTCTTGAAAGCGAACCTCGATCGACGACGGGGTTCGGACCCGCGCGAGTTCATTCTCGGAGATGACCCTGCACTCGGGCTCCGAATAGTCCGGGTTGGTGCACTCGGGGACGGCACATCCGCCCGACATCGCGCCGATCGCCAGAGCACCGATCGCGACGAGTCGAGCAAACCGTGATTCTTTCATCGTTGGCCTCCTGTGGCGCGCGGACGCTCTCCAAGGTCTGGCAGCACGACGCCAACGTTGGCGGCGGCCGAGAACCCGTTTCCGATCGTCGCCCCGACCCCCAACTGAAACGCGACCGGCCAGTCCTTCGGGCGCACCCGCGTGGCCCACCGGACGTGCGCCGGTCCCAAGAAACCGACCACGGGCCCAACGTTGAGTCCGCGTCCGTCGAAGCGGCTGTGCACGTATCCGAGGCTGAGCTGACTGTTGACCCGCGCTCGGCGGATGGCACCGTCGCGTCGCTCGTTTTGGGTCATCGGGAAGTCCACGTCGTACCAAGCCTCGCCGTAGAACGGTCCCACCTGCACCCCGCCTCGCTCCAGACGCTCCTGCCCCGGCTCGGCGAAGGAGATGGTGTCGAGTCTGGGACCGAAGTACACGGTGAAACGCTGACGTTCCGAGAGCCGCCAACGTGCGCCGACCGTCAGCGGCAGCATCATGGTTCGCTCAATGATGCGCTCACTCGGCAGACCGGGGTCGAGGGTCTCGCGGCGGATCTGAAACTCGGGCTTGTAGCGAATCTCGGCTGCGCCCAAGAACGACGACCGGGCGAGGACGGGATAGGGAAGATTCACGGCGAGGTCTGCACCGACCCCGATCGACAGCCGGCGTTCGCGAAGGGACACGGGCGCGGTGCCGCGCTGGCCTTCGATGGGCTGCTGGAACTGCGGCCGCGGGTCGACCGCGCGCTCCTGCCAGAGCGTGCCGCCCACATGTCCAAACACTCGGATGCGCCCGCCGCCATCGCGAAAGAAGAAGTTCGGCGCGAACGTCATCCGCATCTGGTGCGGGTTCGTCTCGTCGAGTGCGCCCGGCTGCGGCACGGTGTAGTCGAGCCCGACCGTGCTGGGCCGAATGCGGTCGGCGTCGCCCGGTGCATCGCCGCCGAGGCGACCGATCAGCGAGCCTAGCAATGCCCCCGCGCCCGCGACCGCCGCTCCACCCACGAAGAAGGTCGCCGGGTCTCCAGTGCCGGTTCGGTCTCCGAGCGCGAACAGCATCGTCGCTGCGACGCCGCCGACGGCGGCACCCACCCCGAGCAGGGTCAGCCGAGCCACGGACGTCCGCACGCATGGTTCATCCTCGGAGGTGCAGCAGGAGAACCGTCGCTTCTCGTGGCAGACGCGGTGGCGCGCCGCAGGGTCGTCGGACTCGTGGGCGACCTCCGGCGCGCGAGTTGCGGTAGCCGCAACCGTCAGGCTCAACAGGACCGCATGCACCGCTGTTGCCGTACCACGCCGGCCAACGCGGCGGGAAGGCGTGGGCGCGACTTGCCCCGGCTGCGTCCATCCCGCAAGCTGGTCAGCATGCTTGGCTTAAATGGACAGTGGACGGCGTTGGGCGTGCCTATGTCGATGTTCGGGTCGATGTTCGGGTCGATGTTCGGGTCGATGTTCGGGTCGATGTTGGCGTCGATCCTGGCTGGTGGATGCCGGATCGAAGACCCCGCCCAGAAAGACGTGGAACGGCTCCTGGCCACCCTGTGCGAACAAAGCGAGACGTGCCGGTGCGCAGGCGAGGAGGACAAGGACGCCTGCGAGGTTCGACGGGCCACCTGGGAGGGTCGCCTCGACTTCGGGCGCGCCAAAGGGCTGGTGTTCGACGCCGAATGTGTCGCTTCGATCGAGGCGCGCGTCGAGGCGCATGGCTGCCTCGATGCCACGACCGACGAGGGCCACTTGTGCAAGGGCTTCTGCGCGGTGTTTCACGGTGGCGTCGAGTTTGGAGGAGACTGCGACGCACACGACACCGTCACCAGCAACTGCGTGCAGGGCTCGACCTGCGTCGAGGGGAGGTGCGTCGATCCGTGTGACGCGCTCGCCGGCCTTCCCGAAGGCGCGGTGTGCCGAGACGAAAACGGAGCGGACTTCGACGACTGCGCCGAGAACCTGATCTGCGACTTCGAGTCCCGCAGCTGCCGGGCGCTGCCCGAGATCGGCGAGCGCTGTCTCAATGGGGACTGTGTTCGCGACGCCTACTGCGACTGGAATACCGAGACCTGTCGAGCCGCGGCCCAGATCGGGCAGAGCTGCGACCAGATCGACTGCGCGTCTGGTTCTTGGTGCGACTGGGAAGGAACCGCAACGTGCCAAGCCAATCGCGGACAAGGGGAGTCGTGCCGCGAAGCCCGGTGCGAGGAGGGCCTGCAGTGTGACTACGGACGGGACCGCTGCGAGATGCCGGCCGCGCAGGGGGAAGCCTGCGGCGAAGTAGGATGTGAAGAAGGATTCGACTGCGCCCAGGGCACGTGCCAGCCGCCGGCCGCGATTGGCGAGCGATGTGACGGCCGCCGCTGCGCCGAGGACAGCTGGTGTGATTGGAGCATCGAACGCTGCGCCCCACTGCCCGACGGCGAACGGCAGCCCTGTGCCCAGGGGGAGTGCGCCGGTCGCTTGTGGTGCGATACGTCCAGCGTTCCCGAAGGAGAGTGTGCGCTGCGAGCACCCTTCGGAGAGGCCTGCACGGGCCACCGGCAGTGCGAGTCCGGCTTCTGTCCGGCGGGGTATTGCATCGACCTACCGCTCAAAGGCGAGTCCTGCGCCAACGCGAACGCGTGCGCCAACGGACTGGTATGCAATGGTGAGACGTGCATCACCGCACTGGGCCGCGGTTCGGCCGTCTGCTCGTTTGCGGGTTGGTAGTTGACCGCGGTTTGGTGTTTTTGCAGGCCCCGGTCCATACTCAGGGCGTGAAGCGATGGGGGTGCCTGCTTGCCGGTCTCTGCCTCGGGTGTGCGTCGGGAGACGACCCCGCGACGAGTGCGGCCACGACCTTCACTCCGACAGCCTCGGCAACCGCAAGCGCGACGATCACCTCCGGCTCCGCCGACGATCCGAACGCGGGCGCAGACGTGGACACAGACGCAGACGCGGACAACTCGCCCGAAACCGGTGATGAGACGTCGGCCGCCCCCTCCACCGACACCGACACCGACGCCGCAGGCACCTCCGGCGGCTCGAGCTCGGGCGGTCCACCCAGCGAGCAGCCCGAGCAGGGCATGTACTCGCCCTGTGACAGCATCGTCGACTGCATTGGCCTGACCGCCTGCCTCACGGCGACCGATGCGGGCGGCCAGCCGATCGAGCCCTTCTGCACCTCGGGCGCGTGCAAGTCCCCGCTGGCACAGTGCGATCCGACCCCAGGCGGAACCGCGGTTCCGGTCTGTCTGCCGACCGACACCATGGACAACGTCTGCGCCCTCGACTGCAGTCAAGGCCAAGAGTGCCCCGTCGGGATGGATTGCCGGACGCTCGCAGGCGGCTCCATCTGTTCGTGACTCTGCAGCAAGACACCGATACCGTTCCATCGCCTATGACCTGGTCCTTGCCGAAGAAGAAGGTTCTCGTCCCGTGGGATTTCTCGGCCGCCTGCCTCGAAGCACTCGAAGCTGCGCTGACCATGGTCGAGCGGGCTGGCGACGTCACGGTCCTGCACGCCGTCGAGCCGAGCGGGGCCATCGCCACCATGAGCGAGCAGCGCAACCGAGACGCGCAGGAGCATCTGGCCGAGACCCTGGCCAAAGTCCGCGACGCCGTGAATGCGACCGGGAACGAACATGTCGCCGTGGTCGTTCGCTTCGGCACCGCATCCGAGGCCATCGCCGAGTACGCGACCGAGCACGCGTTCGAGCTCATCGTCATGCCCTCGCAGCGACGCAAGGGCCTCAAGCGTCTGTTGATGGGCTCCGTCTCCGAGCAGGTCGTCCGCAACGTCCCGGTGCCGGTGCTACTGCTGCGGGCCTCGAACGAAGACGAGTAGGTGCGAGGGCGCCGCGGACGATGACCCCCGCGGAGTCCTACCGACCTCCGGGCGGCGCCTTCGGTCGGGCCCTGATCGCCTCGGCCGACGCGCTGCGACTGCGGTGGTTCCGAGCCCTGGGACCCGTCGGGGCCCGGCTCGCACGGGACCGCGAGCTGCGGGTGTCGGTGCTCTTCAGCGCGGTGGTGGTTTCGGCGCTGCTCGGCACGCTCGTGGCTCCGCTGTGGCTGCTGTTACTTGGCCCGCTGGTGTGGGGCGTACCGCACATCACAGCGGACCTTCGGTACCTGGTCGTGCGCACGGGGTTCGGCCGGCGGCGGGAGCTGTGGGTGCTGGGCGGGATTCCGTTGCTGCTGCTCGGCTTGGGTATCGACCTCGTCTGGGGGTTCGTAGGGGCAGCAGCCGTGTCGCTGGCGGCTCGGGCTCCCTTGGGTCGGCGACTGGTCGCCGCAGCGCTCCT